>DATENU010000004.1 GCA_035274845.1 Chthoniobacterales bacterium | reverse complement strand
TTATCGCCAATCATTATCGGCGCGAGATCGCTCGATGAGTCAGCTATTACGCACTGTTTAAATGATGGCTGCCTCTAAGCCAACATCCTCACTGTCTAAGCAACCTCACATCCTTTCCACTGAACGGTATTTGGGCACCTTAGCTGCTGGTCTGGCATGTTTGCCTCTCGCGCGTGAAGCTTATCCCTCACGCACTGACTCCCGTGTTACACCCTGCGGTATTCGGAGTTTGATTGAGTTCGGTACCCTGGTATGGGCCCTAGTTCATCCAGTGCTCTACCTCCGCAGGTCAGCACACGAGGCTAGCCCTCAAGCTATTTCGGGGAGAACCAGCTATCACCGGGTTTGATTAGTCTTTCGCTCCTACCCACAAGTCATCCCAGAAGTTTTCAACCTTCACGGGTTCGGTCCTTCAGTTGCGGTTAAGCAACCTTCAACCTGCTCATGGGTAGATCACCTCGGCTTCGGGTCTACTGCCAGCGACTAAATTCGCCCATTTCGGACTCGCTTTCGCTTCGCCTCCATCGCAGAACGACTTAGGCTCGCCACTGACAATAACTCGCAGACTCATTAAGCAAAAGGCACGCCATCACCCTTGCGGGCTTTGACACCTTGTAAGCACATAATTTCAGGTACTATTTCACTCCGCTCACAGCGGTTCTTTTCACCTTTCCCTCGCGGTACTTGTTCACTATCGGTCGCCAATTAGTATTTAGACTTACGCCGTGGTCGGCGTGGATTCATACGAAGTTTCACGTGCATCGTATTACTCAGGAAATCCCTAGGCGTGCGCGGATTTTCGATTACGGGCCTGTCACCCTCTTTGGAGCGATTTTCCATTCGCTTCATCTAATCGTTGCACTACCACATCGGGCTCCTACAACCCCACCAGCAAGCTGGTGGTTTGGTCTCTTCCGCTTTCGCTCGCCACTACTTACGGAATCGCTTTCGCTTTCTCTTCCTCCGGTTACTGAGATGTTTCACTTCACCGGGTGTCGCGATGTTCCTGCTATGTATTCACAGGAACTCGAGCAGGTGTTATCCCACTCAGGTTATCCCATTCGGAAATCCCCGGGTCACAGCGTGTTTACCGCTCTCCGAGGCTTATCGCAGTTAGCCACGTCCTTCATCGCCTATTGGCACCAAGGCATCCATTATGTGCTCTTTGTAGCTTGATCAATCTGTTCCGATCCCGCTCGCGCGGGACCAGAGATCTTTGATAACTGAAACTCTCTGGCCGAAGACTTTCGTCTCCGGCCGCTTGTTTTCAGACTCAGCTCTTAAAGTTGTATTTACTACCCTGTATGTAGATTTCAAAGAACCAGTGTTGCCGCCCGTTTCAGTCGCAAAAAAAACCCAATTCTGCTTTCCGATCTCTCCATCCCGCTCGGCGGGACGCGATAAACCGGGACAAAATTGAGTTCCAATTTGCAGTCCCAAAATAGGCGAGAACCAACTCTTTCGTCTTGCGACTACCGGAGTCCCGCTTCAGGCGGGGGCAACACCGTAGCCATGGAAGAAAACCCGTCAACCGCGAAAAGCGACTTTTTTGGCAAAATTTGAAGATTTTTTAGGCCGCCGGGCCGACTCGTGGGCGCTCTTCAGGGCGACACGGTTGCCGGGCGTTGAAACAAGCGTCTGACCCCCGCTCGAAAAGCGAATATTTTTCATCATGCCTAAGGAGAGAAAAGCGCGGCCGCCCCAGCATCAAAAGCGGCAACCGGGGCGCGAATGGAAGATGCGGCCCCGGCCGAAATCGGGGGCCAGCGATTACGCCGGCAGTGGGAAATTGCGGGATAGGGTCGCGCTCATCACCGGAGGCGACAGCGGAATTGGGCGGGCGGTCGCGGTGCTCTTCGCCAAAGAGGGGGCGGACGTGGCCATCGTCTATTTCAACGAGCACAGGGACGCCCGGGAAACAAAGCGGCTCGTCGAGGCCCAGGACCGCCGGTGCGTGCTGATCGCGGGCGATATTGGCCGGGAACGGTTTTGCCAGGCCGCCGTGAAGCAAACCCGGCGCGAATTGGGGAAGATCGACATTCTGGTCAACAACGCCGCGGAGCAGCATCCGCAAAAGAGCATCACGAGAGTCACCGAGCGGCAGCTCGAAAAGACCTTTCGCACAAATATTTACGCGATGTTTTTTCTGACGAAGGCGGTGATGCCGCAGTTCAAGAAAGGCGGGGTGATCATCAACACGGCGTCGGTCACGGCGTATCAGGGCAGCCCGGAGCTGTTGGATTACTCAGCCACCAAAGGGGCGATCGTGGCCTTCACGCGCTCCCTTTCGCAGGCGCTGGCGGAGAAAAAGATCCGCGTGAATGCAGTGGCCCCCGGCCCGATCTGGACGCCATTGATTCCCTCGACCTTCCCCGCGAAGGAGGTCGCGACGTTTGGTTCCGATACGCCGCTTGGGCGGGCAGGTGAACCGGAGGAGGTGGCGACCTCGTTTGTCTTCCTCGCGTCCGACGATTCGTCTTACATGACGGGGCAGGTGCTGCATCCGAACGGCGGGCGGGTGGTGAACGGATAGTTTCGGTTGGCAGGCGAAGCGCCCCTTCGACGTTGCTCAGGGCGGTCTCTGCCCTACAATTGCCGGATGGAACGTCCTGATGGCCGCATGCCAAATGAGATCCGCCCGATCTCTTTCGAACTCGGCATCGCGCCCAATGCGAGCGGCTCCGTGCTCGTGGCCATGGGCAACACCCGGGTCATCTGCGGCGTCATGATCGAGGAGTCGGTGCCGCGCTGGATGAAGGAACAAAATGTGACCGGCGGCTGGCTGACGGCGGAGTATTCAATGTTGCCCTACTCGACAAACACGAGGAAACCGCGGGACATCGCCAAGGGCCGGCTCGACGGCCGGAGCACGGAGATCCAGCGGCTCATTGGCCGTTCCTTGCGCGCGGTGGTTGATCTGGAAAAACTGGGGCCGCGGACGATGTGGGTCGATTGCGACGTGTTGCAGGCGGATGGCGGAACGCGCACGGCCGCCATCACCGGCGCGAGCCTCGCCGTGGCGATCGCGTGCCGGAAGCTGACCGAGGAAAAGAAGCTCGCGGCGTCACCCATTCGCAAGCTCGTCGCGGCGGTCAGCGCGGGCGTTTTCAACGGCCTGACCGTGCTCGATCTAAATTACGAAGAGGACAAGGCGGTAACCGTCGATTTCAACCTGGTGGCGACCGAAGATGGAGAGTTCGTCGAAATGCAGGGTTCGGGCGAGGAAGCGACCTTTTCCAACCAGGAGCTTGAGGAAATGCTGGGGCTGGGAAGAAAAGGGATCGGAGAATTGATTGCGGCCCAGCGCGCAGTGCTGGCATCATTGATGGTTTCGCAGGCGGATTGATAGTGGCGTAAGTTTTCAACTTGCGCTTTGCTTGGCGGGCAAGTTGAAAACTTGCACCACTTTATGAAAAGAGCGCTCATCACGGGAATCACCGGGCAGGACGGGAGTTATCTTGCCGATCTCCTGCTGGAGAAGGGCTACGAAGTCCACGGGATCATCCGGCGAGCGAGCACTTTCAACACCTCGCGGATCGATCATCTTTACGCTGATCCGCACATCAACGGCGTCCGGTTGTTCCTGCACTACGGCGACCTGGCGGACTCCGTCAACCTGGTGAAGCTCCTTTACGAGCTGAAGCCGGACGAGATTTACCACCTCGGCGCGCAAAGCCATGTTCGAGTGAGTTTCGACATTCCCGAATACACTTCCGACGTCACCGGCGTCGGCACGATCCGGATCCTGGAAGCGATCCGGGAAACGGGCATCCGATCCAGGTTTTACCAAGCCTCGAGCAGCGAAATGTTCGGCAAAGTGCGGGAGGTGCCGCAAACGGAGACGACGCCATTCTGGCCCCGGAGCCCGTACGGGGTGGCAAAGGTTTTCGCCTATTGGGCTACGGTGAACTACCGCGAAAGTTACGGCCTCGCTGCGAGCAACGGCATCCTGTTTAACCACGAAAGTCCGCGGCGCGGCGAGACGTTCGTCACGCGAAAAATCACGCGGGCGGTGGCGGCGATCAAGCTCGGGCTGCAACAGGAACTGTTTCTCGGCAATCTCGATGCGAAACGCGACTGGGGTTATGCGCCGGAATACGTCGAGGGAATGTGGCGGATCGTGCAGGAAGCGGCCGGCGACGATTTCGTCCTCGCGACGAACGAGACCCACACGGTGCGCGAGTTTGCCGAAGCTGCTTTTGCCCGGGCTGATCTCGACTGGAAGGAGTTCGTGAAGCACGACGAACGGTATGAGCGCCCGGCCGAAGTGGACCTGCTCATTGGCGACGCGTCCAAGGCGAAGAAGGTCCTCGATTGGGAACCGAAGGTGCGTTTCCAGGAGCTCGTCCGCATCATGGTGGACGCGGATATTGCGTTGTTATCGCGGAGCTCGGCGAGAGAGCAGCTCGGACAGCTGCCTTAAAGCGCGACCGATTATTGGGATGACACGGCGGTAGTCGTCCCCGGTCCGGGCGCCAACGGCACTGCGGCCGATAGAGGAGCGTCGAGAATGGTGACCCGCGCGCCCCAGCCGACGATGTCGTAAAGCTGGATCACGTCCCGTGAGCGCATCCGGATGCAGCCGTAACTGGCGCGCTGGCCGATGTTCCGTTCCTCGGGCGTTCCATGAATATAAATGTAACGCCCGTAGGCATTGGCATTCTGGGCTTCCCGCCCGCGCAACCAGAGAATCCGGGTTACGATTGGGTCGCGGCCCGGTGCGTCGGGAACGAGGATTTCGCCGGTCGGACGCCGATCCTTGAAAACGGTTCCAAGGGGAGCGGAGCCACCGATTTTTTTCGCAATCTCGAGCTCGCCGAGTGGCGTGGCCCGGCTGCCGGGGGCGTCGCCGATGGCAAACTTCGAGGTGGAAATCGGGTAGGTGGCGATGAGCGCGCCGTTGTCGAGAAGCGCCAGCCGCTGCTCCGGGATGCTGACGACGATCCGATGACGCGTATCGGGCGTCGTGCAGGAAGCGAGGCAAAGAGCGGCGAACGCGGAGAGAACGAGCTTGCGCATCATGGACTAAACCTGAAAAACTTTTCCGCGGTCTCCGTGGTGGCTTCCGCTACTTCCTCCAGCGGAATGCCGCGAGCGGCGGCGATTGTTTCCGCCACAATCCGCGTATGCGCCGGTTCGCAGCGTTTTCCACGGAAGGGCACCGGCGCGAGATACGGGCAATCGGTTTCCACCATAAATTTCCAGAGCGGAACCTGAGTCGCCACTTCGCGGACATTCGCGCCGTTTTTGAACGTGACGATGCCGGTGAAGGAAACCAGATGATCCATCGCGAGGACTTCGTTCGCTTGCTCGATCGAGCCGCCAAAGCAGTGGAAAACGCCGCGCACTTTGCCGGTATACGGCCGCATTAGTTCGAGAGTATCTTCCCAGGCGTCCCTTTGATGAATCACGACGTTCAGTCCCAGTTCGACCGCCAGATCGAGCTGCTGTTCAAACAGGCTGGCTTGTTTCGACTTGTAGGCGCCGTCATGGATCTCCGCTTCAAGGAGATCCTCTGTCGACGTCTGAAGCGCTTTTGAGAATACCTGGGTCGACTTTTGCGCCTTGGCCAATTCGAGGCTCGGCAATGAATGATAATCCAAGCCGGTCTCACCCAGGGCGACCACCCGCGGATGCTTGGCCAGCTCGCGCAACGGAGTGATAACGTCATCCCCGGATTCCTCGACGTAAGTCGGATGCACGCCGATGACCGCGAAGACATTCGGAAACTTGTCCGCCAGCGCGACCGCCCGCAGGCTGCTCTCGAGCGAAGTCCCGATCGTAATGATACGCGTCACGCCCGCTTCCGTTGCGCGCCGCAGGACGTCATCGAAGTCCGGGGCGAAATCCGGGTAGTCGAGGTGGGCGTGGGTCTCGATCAGCATTGCAGACTGAAGATTGCAGATTTCAGATTGGCAGCAGGTTCAATCTGCAATCTGACTTCCGCAATCTGCAATGGCTACCATTCGACCACCGTGCTCGCCCAGGTGAGGCCGCCGCCGAACACCACCATCAGGACGTAATCGCCATGCTTGATGCGGCCGGTGCGGTTGGCTTCGTCGAGCGCCATCGCCACCGCTGCGGCGGACGTGTTGCCGTACTTGTCGAGATTCACATAAAAGCGATCGAGCGGAATCTTGAGACGGTCCGCGATTGCTTCGATAATCCGGAGGTTCGCCTGGTGGGGAATGACGCACGCGATATCATCCGTAGTCAGGCCGGCTTGCTCGAGCGCCTTCTTCGACGCGTTCAGCATCGAAATGACGGCCTGCTTGTAAACTTCCTTCCCGGTCATGTGGATGGTGGCCAGGTGCATGTGAGCGTTCTCGGCCGTGATCGGGCACCGCGAGCCGCCGCCGGGCATGAACAAAATATCGGTGAATTGCCCGTCGCTGCCGATGTGGGTGCTGATCACGCCATGGGCGCGACCGCGGTGCTGGAGGACGGCGGCGCCCGCTCCGTCGCCGAAAAGGACACAAGTGTTGCGGTCGGTCCAGTTCGTGATCGAGCTGAGCTTTTCCGCGCCGATCACGAGCACGGTGTCATGCGTATGGGATGTGATAAATTGCTGGGCAATCTCGATCCCGAACAGGAAACCCGCGCAGGCGGCCGAGATGTCGAGGCAAGCGGCGTTTTTCGCGCCGATCTTCTTCTGGACGAAGCAGGCCGTGGCCGGGAACAGCATGTCCGGCGTCGCGGTCGCGACCAGGATCAGGTCGACCTCTTCCGGCTTGATTTTGCCCTGCTCGAGCGCTTTCAGGGCGGCCTTGGTGGCCATGTCGCTCGTCAATTCGTCCTTGCCCGCCAGCCGCCGTTCCTTGATGCCGGTCCGGGTCGTGATCCATTCATCGGTCGTGTCGACGATCTGCATCAGATCGGCGTTGGTGAGGACCTTGTCCGGCATGTAGCTGCCGGTACCAACGATCGAAACCGTCCGGTTTGTTTTACCGGAGCGCGGGCTCGAGCGGGGTTGTCGTTTCATGATAGCGGGCCACTTCCTCCACGATATGTGGGTTCACCTGGTGTTCAATGGATTCGGCCGCGACGCGTAACGCATTCTTGATTGCGAGCGGGGTGCTCGCTCCGTGGGCGATGATGCAAATGCCGTTCACTCCCAGCAAAGGCATCCCGCCGTATTCTTCGTAATTCAGTTTCTTCTTGATCGCCCGAAAGGCGCCCCGCGCCAAATAAGCGCCCGTCATTCGGACTTTGGTGCGCATGAGCTCGTGCTTGAGCCATTTGAAAACCGCGTCCGCTACCGACTCGCAGGTTTTCAGCATCACGTTGCCCACGAATCCGTCGCAAACCACCACTTCGACCGGGTCTTCGAAAAGCCCGTGGCCCTCCACATTGCCGCGAAAATTCAGCGAGCTCCGTTTCAACATTTTGAAAACTTCCTTGGTCAGCTCGCTTCCCTTAACGTCTTCCCCGCCGATCGACATGAGGCCGATCTGGGGGTTCTTGTAACCGAGAACATGCCTGGAATAGACCGAGCCCATGATCGCGTATTGGACGAGATGTTCCGCCCGCGCATCGCTGTTCGCACCGGCATCGATCAAGACAAATAAATTGGTTTCCGTCGGAATAAGGGCCGCGATCCCGGGGCGATCGATCCCGGGCAGGGTTCGGAGCTTGATCGCAGTGGCGGCGACGGCCGCTCCCGTGTGCCCCGCGCTCACTATTGCCGCAGCCTCCCCTTTTTTCACCAGATCGACGGCGCGGCTGACCGACGAATCCTTTTTTCGTCGGACGGCGTCCACCGCGCTGTCGCTCATCTCCACAACCTGGGTGGCATGAAAAATCTCGATCCGGCGATCGTTGCAGCCGTGTTTCTTGAGTTCCGCTTCAATCTGCGGGGTGTCCCCGACCAGGAACAGTTTGTCGATGTGCGGGTACTCCTTCAAGGCCAGGACCGCACCGGCTACGAGATTGGGCGGCCCGAAATCGCCGCCCATGGCATCGAGTGCGATTTTCATCGGAGCGGGATTTTGCGGATTTCAGGTCGTGAATGCAAAATCAAAAATGGTGCGTTCCTCATCTCGAGCGAGGCGCCAGCGGAGCCGAAGGGCCCCGGTTATCGTCGTTCGACCTGCAACAGAGTCCCTCGACTCCACTCCCTTTCGCTTCGCTCGAGATGACGGGACGTATTTACGCCCCCACGGAGAGAACTTGCCGACCTTTGTAGTATCCGCAAGAAGGACAGGCGGTATGCGACGCGACGGTGCTTCCGCATTGGGCGCATTTGTTCAGCTGAGGGGCCTGCCAGCGATGCGACGCCTTGCGCGTCCGCAGCCGCATCTTCGAAGTTTTGCGTTTGGGAACTCCCATAAGTGAGCGGGAACAAAAGCACGAGATCGGAAAAAGACAACGTGAATCGTGATCAGTGAATAGAGGTAACGATCCTCGATTTTAGCGCTTCTCGATCTTCAACTTATCCAGCGCGCTCCAGTCCGGCGTCCGCTTGCCATCTTCCTCGGCGGCGGGCGCGGCCACGGTCGCCGCCGGACATTTCCGCCCGCCTTCGCGATCGCAATGCGGGTGCGCCGGCAGGTTCAGCAGAATATCTTCGCGGATATAGGGCCCGAGATCGACCACTTCCGGCCCGGTCAGCTCGTGGTGAATGGAAAAGGCGTGCACCTCAATGTCGTAGCGGAATGGTTCCAGGCAACGAACGCACTTCAGCTCGACCGGCTGGGTCAGGGTTCCCGTGACCCAAAGCGAGCCTTCCGAGATTCCGAGGTCGAGTGAATAACGCAGCGGCCCGGTGCAAGTTACGTCCTCCGCGGCGAGGTCCGAAATGATGCATTCTTCCTCGCCCTCGAGATGAAGCCCGTCGGCTTGGATTTGGCGGAGATGGACTTTCATAGCTTCGCTCCGAGGACCTTTGCGACCGCCGGGGGCACGAATCCGCTCACGTCTCCGCCCAGCCGCGCGATTTCCTTCACAATCCGCGAGCTCAAATAGGTGTATTCCTCCTTCGGCATTAGAAAAATGGTCTCGACCTTCGCGTTGAGCTTCCGATTCATCAACGCCATCTGGAATTCAAATTCGAAATCCGAGATGGCGCGCAGGCCGCGGATGACGGCGGTGGCTTTCCGGGCCATGGCAAAATCGACGAGCAAGCCATCGAGCGGCGCGATTTCCACGTTTTTTAGTCTGCCGACGGTGGCCTGAAGAAGATCGAGTCGTTCCTGGAGGTTGAAGAGCGGATTCTTCTGGTCGTTGTGCGCCACGGCAACAATCACTTCATCGAAAAGTTTCCGGGCTCGCTCGATGACATCGAGGTGGCCGTTCGTCACCGGGTCGAAACTGCCGGGATAAATCGCGCGTCGAATCATGGAGGGGAACGTCCAACGTCGAACCCGCCTCCGCAAGCCGCTACGGCGCGGCAGGCCCGTCTGCGTCCCGCGGCTGCGGGACTACGGCGGCGCCGGCGGTTCGCATTTCGCCTCGAATGCCGATGCGAGTTGCTGAATCGGGCCAACTCTGGAAGATAGTGGGCGCGAAAAGATGATCGATCCACCCTATCGGACCGTGGCAGTGGCCAGCACGTTTTCGCCCCGTTTCCTACAGGTGTTGGCGGAAGCGAAACGGATTCGCGATCGTCTTTGCCAGCAGTTGCATCTCATCTACGTCGGGAAGCGGGATGCGACGACCACCGAAAAGTTCGGCGCGGCGCTTCGCGAGCTCGAACTGCCGGCAGATTCGCCCATTCATTACCAGGAAGGCGATCCGGCGGCGGCGATTCTGGAAGCTGCCCGGGCTAACAAAGTCGATCTCATTGTGGCCGGGGCTTTGGAAAAGGAAGCGGTCCTGCGTCAATTTCTCGGCAACGTCGCGCGTCGTCTCGTGCGGGAAGCGGCCTGCTCAGTGATGCTTTTCACCAAGCCCGCCGAAAAGCCGGAGCCATTCTGCCGGATCGTTTTGCTGGCGGAATACTCCGACCATGGCCGGGCGGCCCTGCACAAAGCCCTGCGCCTGGCCGAACTGGAAAAGTGCGAGAAGCTTTTTGTGGTCCGCCTTTACACGACTTTCGATGCGGCGCGGGCGAAGGCGCGAACGGAAGCGCCCGAAATCGGGAGCGAAGGAGCTCGCACGCTCGAGGAAGAAGAGATGGCGCTCGAGCATTTTATCGATTCGGCGGGCGCGACCGACGTTCCGATTGAAGCGAGGTGCATTCGTGGCAACACCGGTTATGCGGTGCTCGACTTCGTGCATTCAGTCGACGCCATGATGCTGGTGGTCCCGAACGATCCCGGCACCGAGGGTCTCCCAGCCCGGCTCGAATGGGTCACCGACGTGATCCCGTGTAATCTCTGGGTAATCCGATAAACCTTGTCGCGTTCGCTGGCGGTTGATTTCATCGAGAAAAAATGGACGTTGCACCAGTGTTCAAGCGCTTTGGCCTGGCGCACCTGGTTGTCATCCTCCTGACCATCACGCTCCCATTTGTGCTGGCCGCGTTCACTCGTAAATCGCGCTGGCCGCGCAGTGAGCGAATCGTCGCGGCCCTGCTCGCCGGCATGCTGCTGGTCAACTACGTTGGCTACGAGATTTATCTGGCGATGACCGCCGGGCTCACCCTGCCCAAGGCCCTTCCGTTTCAGCTTTGCGATTGGGCGATGGTGGCGATCATGGTCGCCCTTCTCACCGGCCGCGAACGCTGGCTCGAGGTCGCCTACTTTTGGGGAATCGGCGGAACCCTTCAGGCCATCCTCACGCCCGACCTGAAATATCCGTTTCCCGATATTCGTTTCGTCACTTTTTTTGTTGCCCATTCGGGCATCGTGGTCGCCATCGCGTTCATGATGATCATGAAGAAATTTCGACCGCACTGGATTTCCATCGTGCGCGTCTTCGCCTGGTCGGAGCTTTATTTCGTGCTCACGCTCATCGTCGATTTGCTGACAGGGGAGAATTACGGCTACCTGCTTCATCCGCCGGCTTCCGCCTCGCTCCTCGATCTGCTCTCCCACGACTGGATCGTTTACCTTCTCGAAATGCACCTGCTCGCCCTGATCTTTTATGTCGTCCTTTATTTGCCGTTTGCGCTTTATGACGCGATAACCAGCGCGAGAACCAAGCTGATATGAAACGCTCGCCGCTAAAGATCGGGCCGGTGGTTATCGGCGGCGGAAAGCCGGCCTTCATCCTGGGCCCGTGCGTGATTGAATCGGAGAAGTTCGTCTGGCGGATGGCGAGGAAGCTCGCGGAGATCTGCGAGGCGGAGTCGGTGCCGTTCATTTTCAAGGCATCCTACGACAAGGCGAACCGGACTTCCGTGCGGTCGTATCGGGGAATTGGGGTCGAGGAAGGTTGCCAGATCCTGGCCGCAATCGGTGCGGAATTGAAGATCCCGGTGACGACTGACGTGCATACGCCGGCGGAAGCGGAGATCGCCGGGCATGTGATCGACCTGCTGCAAATCCCGGCTTTCCTTTGCCGGCAGACCGACTTGCTCCAGGCGGCGGCGGAGACGGGTCGCGCCGTCAATGTGAAGAAAGGCCAGTTCCTCGCGCCCTGGGATGTGAAGAATATCGCGGAAAAGCTGACGGCATTCGGGAACAGGAATTTCCTCTTCACCGAGCGAGGGACGACGTTCGGTTATAATAATCTGGTGGCCGATTTCCGTTCGCTCCACTGGATGCGCGAGGCCGGCTATCGCGTGATTTTTGACGCAACTCACTCGGTCCAACGACCTGGCGGAGCGGGGGATGCGACTTCCGGCGATGGCGAGCTGGCGCCGGTCCTGGCCCGGGCGGCGATGGCGGCGGGTTGTGACGGCATCTTCATGGAAGTGCACGAAAATCCGGCGCGCGCGTTGTCGGACGGACCGAACCAGATTCCGCTAAAGCAGTTGCCGAAGCATCTTCGCATGTTAAAAGCTATTCATGCTGCCGTTTCGTAGCGGTCGCGCTGGAATCTCCAGCGCCGCTTGTGTTTTTTTTGTGCTCGCTCTGCTGACTTGCGCGGTGCTCGCCGCGGAAAAGAAGGGTCCGAAAGCCTCGTCCAAGGCCGCGAGCCCGTCGCCGACCGCGGCTTTGGCGAAGAAACCACGGCCGAAACCGGAGGAGGGCATGAGGGATGTTCCCCTTGCCACCGGTCACGATGCGAAAGGCCTGGTCCTCCCGGACTTCGACCTTCTGGGGCGGATGCGCGGGAAGCTGGAGGCGGGCGTGACAAAGCGCCTGGACGAGCAGAACATCGAGTTCGAAGGCGTGAAATTTACCACTTTCATGCCCGAAACCCAGGCGCCCGACCTCGAGGTCATCACGAGAACTTCGACGCTGAATTTGAAGACTCAGGTGCTCAAATCAAAAGAGCGCACCGTGGTGAAGCGCGCCGATTTCGAAATCGTCGGCGACACGATGGAGTTTGAAATGCTGACCCGGCAGGGAACCCTGGCGGGAAATGTGAAGATGGTAGTCCGCGGAAAGGCCCGAACGCCGCGGGAAGAACACGAATGAGAAAACTCGGCCTTGTTTCAGTGCTCTGCTTCGGAGCGCTTGCCGGGGTTGTCTCCGGGCAAGGCTCCGCGCCCGCGACGCTTTCAACCCGCACTCCGGCAAAGGTGCCGGAAAAAACCGCGGAAAAGACTCCCGCCGCGAAACCGAAAGAGGTAAAAGAGAGTCCTGAGAAAAGTCCGGAGGAGAAGGCGAAGGAAACAAAGGCGCCTCCGGCCAGCCAGGAGCCGATCGTGACCGAGATTTACGCGGATAAAGTCGTATTCGATTCGGCCAAATCGACTGGTGTTTTTACCGGACATATTGTCGTGACCGATCCGCGTTTCCAGATCCAGGGAGACAAGCTGACAATTTTTCTCAGCAGCAAACAAAGCGAAGGGCTCGATCGGGCCATTGTGGAAGGGAATGTGGGCGTGGTGCGAGAGAGGCCAGCCACCGAAGGCGGTGAACCAAGCCGGATGGTGGGCCGTTCCGACAAGGCGGTTTACACGGCGAAGAACGGCAACTTTGAGCTGACGGGCAATCCGCGGGTGCAACAAGGCCTCAACATCCACGTGGCGACCAGCCCGGAAACGGTCATGATTTTGAACGAAACCGGTCAATTACAGACCAACGGCCCCAGCCGGACGGAGATTCGCCAGGCGCCGAAAGCCGAAGCGACGCCCAAGCCATGATCGGCCAAACTGAAGCCCTCTCCCCGCCCGCCGCGGCCTCCATCGAACCGGGGGCGCAGGAGTTTGTTCTTTCCACGGAGCAGCTGGTGAAAATCTATGGCGGCCGCGCCGTGGTTAACGGAATCGATATCAAGGTGCGCGCGGGCGAAATTGTCGGTCTGCTCGGTCCAAACGGAGCAGGAAAGACGACCAGCTTTTACATGATTGTCGGGCTGGTCCGGCCGAACAACGGGCGGGTGATTTTTTCCGGAACGGATGTCACGAAATATCCGATGTATAAACGCGCCCGGCTCGGCATGGGTTATCTCCCGCAGGAGGAATCGATCTTCCGCAAGATGACGGTGGAGCAAAACATCCTGGCGATCCTCGAGACCCTGCCGCTGAGCAAATACGAGCGGCGCCAGCGGTGCGATGAATTACTCCATCAATTTGGCATCGAACGGATCGCGAAAAACACCGCGATCACCCTCAGCGGCGGTGAAAAACGGCGCCTGACTATCGCGCGCTCGCTCGTGACCGAACCGAGTTTGCTCATGCTGGACGAACCTTTCAGCGGCGTGGACCCGATTGCGGTCTATGATGTTCAGCAGATCGTGGTCAATCTCCGCAAATCCGGTCTCGCCATTTTGATTACGGACCACAACGTGCGCGAAACGCTTTCCATCGTCGACCGCGCCTATCTCATTTACGAAGGCCGCGTCGAGAGCGAAGGCACGAAGGATTTTCTCATCAACGACCCGATCAGCCGCCAGTTATATCTCGGCGAGCGTTTCCAAATGTAACGAAAGGAGCCCCATGATAACGACCAACGCTCACCCCGACGTCAAAGTCACCGGACGTCATCTCCACATCACCGACGCGATCAATGATTATTGCACGCGGAAGATCGAGGGCCTGCACCTCGATTATCCCAAGATCATCGAAGCGCATGTCATCCTCGAGGTGGAAAAGTACCGGCATTCCGCCGAGGTCGTCCTGGTCTGCTCGAATCACATCACCATCGAAGCCTGCGAGGAAACCGACGACATGTATGCCGCGATCGATGCGGTCACGGACAAAGTCGCGCGGCAGATGCGCAAGTATAAGACGCGGTTGATGCGAAAACACCGGCCGCGCAAGGACATCGTGCAGCATCTCGAGGAGCACGTTCTCCATCCCGAGCCGGTCGAAGAGGAGGAACACCACGAGCATGCTGTCGTCCGCACGGAACGCCTGCCGGTGAAGCCAATGTTTGTGGATGAGGCCGTGCTTCAGTTGGAAATGTCGCACCGGCAATTTCTGGTTTTCCTGAATGCGCGGAGCGCGCGGGTCAACGTGCTCTACCGCCGCCGGAGCGGTGATTTCGGACTGATCGAGCCGACGGCAAATTGAAAATGAAAAGGAGATCGGGGATCGCTGCGCTTGCTTTCCTGCTGAGTGTTTCTCTCGCTCCCTCGGCCTGGCCGATTTCGCCGCCGGACGATGTGGCAGCACCACCGAATGACGCGCAAAAGACCGATTCCGGTCTGGCATCGAAGGTTTTGCGGCCAGGCAAAGGCGCCGCCCATCCGGCGAAGAGTGATGTCGTCACGGTCCATTACACCGGCTGGACAACGGACGGTAAAAGCTTCGACAGCTCCGTCTCGCGAGGGAAGCCGGCCACCTTTGCGCTCGATAAAGTGATCCCGGGATGGACCGAGGGCGTTCAGCTCATGGTCGCGGGAGAAAACCGCCGGTTTTGGATTCCCGAAAACCTGGCCTACAAGGGCAAGGAGGGCCGGCCCGCTGGCATGCTGGTTTTCGATGTCGAATTGATTTCATTCAAGGCGCCGGGGGCCAAAGAGGTCTCCTCCGATCCAACCAAAGCCCCCGATGACGTCCAGCGCCCGCCGGACGATGCAAAGCGCACCGCGAGCGGCCTCAGCTACAAGATTCTCAAAACCGGCACGGGCAAGGAGCACCCGGCAAGAACGAGTTCAGTAACAGTGAATTATTCCGGTTGGACCACTGATGGAAAACTCTTCGACAGCTCTTATGCCCGCCACGAGCCGGCAACCTTCCCGCTCAATCGCGTCATTCCCGGATGGACCGAAGGTTTGCAGCTGATGGTCGAAGGCGAGAAGCGCCGGTTGTGGATTCCCGAATCGCTTGCTTACGCCGGGCAGGGACCGGTCAGCGGCGATCTCGTCTTTGACGTCGAGTTGATCAAGATCAACTAGGCGGCCCGCTGAATCGCCTCTCCAAGAATGGACAAGGGCATCGGCTGATGGCTATCTAGCAGCAGATGCTACCGGTCGAACACAACGATCCGATTAACGCCAAAATTCTCGCGATCTCGGAAGACAAGATCGACGGGTTCGTTCGCGAACCGTTTGAGGAAATTGCGCGGCGCTCCGGTGTTCCAGTCGAAACCGTCATGGCGCGAATCAGGGCCATGCTGGAGGCGGGGACAGTGCGCCGGGTAAGGCAGACGCTCCTCGCGACCAATCTGGCGGATGGCGCCCTGGTCGCGTGGAAAGTCGGCCCCGAGAGAGTCGACGCGGCTTTCGATTACATGTCGCAATGTGATCCGTTTTCCGGCCACGTGGTCTTGCGTTCGACCGACACCGTTACCGCGGGTTCGGAATATAAGCTTTGGACGACCTTGAAGGTTCCGAGGCAGTTTTCGCTGCAACGTCACGGCGAGTTGCTGGCGAAGATCGTGGGCGCGGACCATTTCCGGTTGATGCCGGCCAAAGGGATTTTCACCCTGGGGGTGGGGCATGTCCGGCGCAAGACGATTGAGCCGGGGAGCAAGGCCGATGTGCCGGCGACGATGGCGCCGGTTTATGTGGCTGAACTCAGCGATCTCGATTGGAAAGTGCTCGTCGCGCTGAAACGGGAGTTGGAGCCAGCGGAGATTGCGCCGTCGCCCTGGAAAGGGCGCGCCGCGGAAGCCGATGTTGCTTTGGATGAATTTTTCCAGATCGCCGAATCGCTCCAGGGGCGGAAGGTTGTCGGGCGGTTCTCGACGTTCCTCGAGCATGTGAAGCCGTCAGCCGGCGGTATTCGCGTCACGCGTTTCAACGCGCTTTTTCATTGGGCGGTGCCAGTTGGGCGGGAGGTTGAAGCGGGCGGCGAAGTTGGGCGGCATCACATTCTCACTCACTGCTATTGGCGCGAGGCGGGGCCGGAATTTCGGAACGTCAACATCATGGCGGTCGCGCACGGGACCGACAAGGAACTGCTTCTCGAACACAAGCGGGCGATCGACCGCCACCTGGAGTCGTGCGGGATTCCGGTTTCCTACACGAACGTTTTCTGGGGAGGACGAAGCGAGATTAAGCCCTCGGAAATTTCCCCGGAGATTTATCGCAGCTGGTTGCGCGAGATGGAGGAGAAAGCGGGGTGAGCGCCTTTGGTAGGGACGCCGCGCTGCGGCGTCCAGCTTCCGGCGCGTTGCTGCATCATAATGCGGACGCCGCAGCGCGGCGTCCCTACCAATGAAAGCGCTCATCGGGAAATTGCGGAGCGGGCTCGATTTGAGCGCGAGTGACATCAACTATGCGATGTCGCTGCTGCTTTCGGATTCGACGGACGACGCCAGCAAGGCGGATTTCCTGATCGCGCTTCATCGCAAAGGCGAGAGCGTCGAGGAGATCGTCGCGTTCGTGCAGCAGTTGATCGATCGGGCGATCGATCCGCTGATCGACCCGAAGAATCTTTGCGGCCCAATGATCGACGTCTGCGGCACCGGGGGCGATGGCCTCGATCTTTTCAATGTCTCAACCACGATCATGTTCGTCCTCGCCGCGGGCGGAGCGGCGGTCGTCAAACATGGCAATCGCGCGGTCACCTCGCGTTCCGGGAGCGCGGATGTGCTCGAGGCGCTCGGGGTCCAGATTGCCCTGCCGCCCGCCAGGCTCAGGGAATGCGCTGAGAAGCTGGGACTCTGTTTTGTTTTTGCGCGCGAATATCACCCGGCCTACCGGGCCATCGCGGAAATGCGAAAGCGGCTCGCCCGGGAAAATATCCGGACCGTTTTCAATCTGCTCGGCCCGCTCTTGAATCCAGCCCGGCCCGCTCGGCAGCTCATCGGGGTTTTTTCTCCGCGCCTGACCAGTGTCTTCGCGGACGTGCTTCGCCGTCTCGGGCGCGAACGCGCCTGGATCGTGCATGGGGTGACCGACACGGGCGAGGGGATGGATGATATTTCGACGAGCGGGGTCACGACGAGGGCCGAGTTGGCGAATGGCAAGGTCGTTTCGGGGTTAATTGATCCGCGCTGGCTCAACATTCCCGCGGCCTCCATCGATGAGCTTCGCGGGGGCGACGCGACGGAAAATGCCGGATACCTGGAGGGCATTTTGTCTGGCGAAATTCAGGGTGCGAAGCGCGATTTGGCTTTGGTAAACGCAGCCGGCGGGTTCGTGGTGGCGGGCCTTTGCAATGACATGAGCCAGGGATTGGTTCGCGCGCGGGAAGCGATCGACAGCGGCCGCGCCTTGGAGAAATTGCGCGCTCTTCAGCAGTTCGGCGCGAATTGAAATTCTGTTGTAGCGACGCCGCTCTGTCGGCGTAAACAGTCGTGAATTGCAATTTACGCCATTCCACGGCGACAGAGCGCCGTCGCTACAGTTGGGCTCGCGCCGCGAGCCGTTGAAGTAATGCGATGGCAAGTCTTGCGCGCGAAATTTTCTTTCCAGTTATCATTGCGAGCGATGCCGCGGTCGCGCGCAACTCGGGCGGAAAATCGTCGATGTCCTGGTTTACATTTATTCCGATACCGGCCACGGCCACATAACCTCCGTCGCCGGCCGTTCGGCCTTCGACGAGCACGCCGGCCACCTTGCGCCCCTCCACATAGACGTCGTTAGGCGGCTTGATGACAGCAGGGTAACCGGTCGCTTGCGTGACCGTGGCCGCGATCACCTCTGCCAGGAGTGAAGTTAGCCGGGGGGACTCGCGCAAAGTCATCGCCGGCCGGAGCAGAACCGACATCGCGATAGCCTGATACGGGGCCGATTCCCAGCGCCGGCCATACTGGCCGCGCCCCGCAGTTTGGCGCTCAGCAAAAACCACGAAACCCTCCGCCGCGCCGCGGTCCGCCGCCGCCCAGGCGAGATCGTTGGTGGAGCGCGTTTCCTCCACGACCACGATCTCTCCTCCGATCCGGCAATCTGCCAGCTTCGCCCGAAGTTCGGCCGCGATCAGGCGATCGCCGCGATCAACTTCCGACATGCGTCAGTTCCAGCGAGAAATCGATCGCGCGCGCGGAGTGAGTGAGCGCGCCGACGGAAATGTAATCCACGCCGGTCGCCGCGATCCGCCGCACATTTTTTACGGTAATGCCTCCGCTGGCTTCGAATTTTACTTTCCCTTTGCCGGCCGCGACTGCTTCCCGCATTTCGGGAGGCTCCATGTTGTCGAGCAGGATAATGTCGATGCCTTCGATCTCGAGAAACGATCGGACTTGTTCGAGTCGTTCGGCTTCCACTTCGACCCGGATGCCCGGGTGTTTCTCGCGTAAGCGGCGGATTGCATCGGCGAAACCGCCCGATCCCGCCGCGGCGCTCAAATGATTGTCTTTCACCAGGACCATGTCGCTGAGGTTGAAACGATGATTGGCGCCACCGCCGGCCACGACCGCGGCCTTTTCGAGGGCGCGCAAGCCGGGGGTTGTCTTGCGCGTGTCGAGGATCTTCGCCCGGGATTTGCCAATGGCTTCGACGAATTGCCGAGTCAGGGTGGCGATGCCGCTGAGACGCTGGAGGAAATTCAGCGCGACCCGTTCTCCGGTCAGGATGGAGCGGGCGGCGCCGCGCACTTCGAGGATTGTCTCACCACCGTTCAGCGGAGTCCCGTCCGGCTGCTTTACCTCGACAGTCAATTTCGGATCCACCCGTCGAAAAACCTCGGCCGCAGTTTCCACTCCGGCCACGATCGCCCGTTCCCGCGCGACGATTCGGCCGAGCGCGGCCAAACCTTCCGGAACAAAGAACTCCGTCGTCGTATCGCCATCCGCCACGTCCTCACGCAGCGCGATTGAGATAGGGTCTGGCGTCGCGTCCATCATATTGCTGCGGCGGAATTCGCCGCCTGGTAAACGCGCTTGCCGCGCACAAAGGTTTCCAGGGTCACATGCGGTCCGCCCCGGTAAATGCAAAGCGCCAGAATGTCCTCGGTCGACAAGTCGGCGAGAGGAACCTCAGTGGTTCCGTAAGGAAGAAGCGCGGCCAGATCGACCACCAGCACATCAGCTTCCTTGCCGACATCGAGGGTGCCGATCGCCGCGGATTTCCCCAGCGCTCGCGCGCCGCCGTTCGTGGCGAGATAAAAGGCTTCGCTGGGGCGGAGCCGGGGAAGGTGAGGTTCGGCAATACATCTCGCTTTCTGCACGTCGATTGCGCCGCGCATGACCTGCCACATGTTGAGCTCCGGCCCGGCTGCCACATCGGAACCGAGCCCGATCGCCAGGCCCGCGTTCAAAAGCTCATCGAGCTTGAGCAGGCCGCTTCCGAGAAAGAGATTCGAGGTGGGACAATGGGCGACGGCGGACCGCGCGGCGGCAATCGCATCGATTTCGCGCGCGTTGAGATGAATGCAATGGCCGAGCATGGTTTTTGGCGTGAGGAGCCCGCACTTTTCGTAGACATCAGTATAATCGCGCGCCGCCATGTGGAGGTGGTGCACTTTTTCAATCTCCTCCCGGTTCTCAGCCAGGTGGGTTTGGAGGTAGGCGCCAAATCGCTGGGCGAGCTCCGCGGCGCTCCGCATCAGTTTCTCCGAGCAGGTAACGGCGAACCGGGGGCTGAAAGCGTATTCGAGCCGCCCATTCGCCGCGCCGTGCCATTTCCGGCAAAGCCGTTCGCTCTCGATCAACGAGACAGAGAGAATCTTCTTGGGTTGTAACTGCCCGTAGGAACCCAGGTCCATCATCGTTTTGCCGAGGATCACGCGCAGACCGCTTTGTTCCGCCGCCTCGAATCCGACTTCGCAACTGTCCTCGTAGATGGCGGCGTAAACCATCGCGGTCGTGGTGCCGTTTCGGGCCAGCTCGCGGAAAAAGAGCGGCGCTTCCCGGCGCGCTTTCGGGCCCGTGAAATCGTGCTCGACCGGAAAAATGTTTTCGCGCAGCCACGGTAGCAACTGGCTCTCACCGCGCGCCACGGCCGAGTATTGGGGAAGGTGAGTGTGGCAGTCGATCAATCCCGGCAAAATGACCACGTTGGGGCGTTCGAGCCACCGTACCGTAACCGGCCGCTGCCGTTTGCGCAGATCGTCATAGGCGCCGACTTCCACGATCCGGCCGTTGGCCACAATGATCGCCCCGTCCCGATGGCTGCGCAGGGAGCCGTAATCCGGGGCGTCAATGAGGAAGCCGCGGATTCCGAAGGCGTTAAGTTCCTGTTCGATCACAGCCGGAAGCTTAGCCATAACTCACCAGCTTGGGAGGGGAGAAGGAAGCCAAAAAAGGATTCGGGCAGCGCACGCAGGAGAAACAACAAATACGAGAAACGTGCCGCCGCCCGAATCGCCTTAACCTGTCTATTTTGACACCGGCGCACCGCTGCCGTTCGAAATTTTTATGGCCAATTATGAGATTTTCCCGCTTTTTCTGTAGCAGCGGCCCTGTGGGCCGCTTTGGGAATCGACGTCACTCTTGGCGGTAGGTGGACCGAGCGCTCCGTCGCTCGGTGAGGGCGACGGTTGCTGCGAGGAAAGCCACCTCCCATCGCGCGGCGGAGCGCACGATCCACCTACAGTAGCAGCTCCCCCTGCTTCACGGTCCCCACTCTGGCCGCTTCGTCCCGAACCTCCTGGATCAGCGATTTGAACTCGCACTTCTCCAGCGCGGCAAGCAGCGCCGGGTAGTCCGGTTTGATCCGCAGGTCATCGATTGGGACCGGGAGCGGCGTGTCGCAGTCCAGCTCCACCATCTTCCGGTTTTGCCCGATTTGCTCCCGGCCGGTGATCAGCTTCTCCCTGGTTTTGTCGCTTTTTATGCTGTCGAGATTCGCCAGGAGCCGGTCAAGGTTGCCGTGCTCCATCAGCAATTTAGCGGCGGTCTTTCGGCCGAAGCCGGCGCTGGGAATGTTGTCCACCGAGTCGCCCGAAAGCGCGAGGACATCACCGATCAAAGCCGGCGGGACGCCCCATTTCGTGGTCACTTCCGGCTCGCCCAGGAGCGCAAACGCGTCCTTGGGCGAAACGAGGTCGGCTTTCGCCGTTGAGTAAACTTTCACGCACGGCCCGACAAGCTGGTAGAGGTCCTTGTCGTTGGTCGCCAGCACGACCTCGATGTTCTGTTTGCAGGCCGCCATGGCGTAGCAGCCCATCAGATCGTCCGCTTCCGTGTTGGGCAGCGAGATATTTTTGAACCCGAGCAGCGCCGTCAACTCACTCTGGATGTAATCGAGTTGGGGCACCATCGGCTGCGGCATTTCTTTCCGCGTTTCCTTGTAGGCCGGCTGGAGCTTCATCCGCTTTTCGGGCAAACCTTCGTCCCAAAAGACCGCGCCCAATTCCGGCTGGAGATGTTTGACCATCAACCGGAGCGTCTTCGTGAATCCGAAGATCGCGTTCGTCGGTTCGCCCCGGGAGTTCGACAGGTTCTGGATCGCGAAAAATGAGCGGTAAACGTAGTAATGCCCGTCGACGAGAAGAAGCTTCACGCGGTGAATCTTATGGTAGGGCGAGACGCTGTCGAGCCGGGGTCTCGCGCTTTCCGAACGTGACGATTGGAATGAGAAGGAAATAACCGCGGATTACGCGGATGCCGCGGATCGAAGAAATGGGAAGAAGTTGCCTTTATCCGTGCCGTCCGCGTAATCCGCGGTCAATCAGCACGGGTAACACTGGGTGTGGCGAGCAAATCGATTCACGTTTATCAATTGCCCAATGCCAGACCAATGGATGGTGCGGGTGGAGGGAAAGGAGTACGGCCCCGTCGATGAAGACGAGTTGCGGGATTGGCGCCGCGAAGGGCGTCTGATCCGCTCAAACGAACTCCGGCGCGTGGGCGAAGAGCGCTGGATTCCCGCCGGCGAATTTCCCGAGTTCTTTGCCGCCGACACGCCGCTGCTGTCTGAGTCGGCAGCGCCGCCCGACCTGATTGTGCGCCGCCGGACCGGGCGGGAGATCTTTCGCGAAACGTTCCGCATCTATCGCGGCGGTTTCTGGCGTTTCCTCCTCTTTGGCCTGTTCACGGCGGTGCCGATGTTCATTCTGCAATGGAACTTTCCGAGAGTCCCGCTGCCGGACCTTACTTCGGGTGAACCGTTGCCCACGGTGACGATTCCGCCGCTGTGCTGGTTCATGTTTCTGCTCGTGATCCTGCTCTGGCCCCTCTCGACCGCCGGCTTTCAATTCGTGGCCGACGACGTCGTTCGCGGCCGGCGCCGCTCGATTGCCGCCCAATTCGCGGCCGCGATCGAGCGCTACGGCCGCATGCTCGGCGCCGGTCTACTGGTATATTTTAGCTATTTCTTTTGGTTCTTCATCCCGCTGACCGCGATGCTCGCGGTGCTCAACACCGGGCTCTCGCTCGTCAGCGTGACCGTTTACCTGATGATCGGCGCTTTCATGGTTTACATGAACGTGCGGCTCATCATTAACTTTCTCTTTTGGGAGCAAACCGCGGCGCTCGGCGACGAAGGCGTTTTCCTTGCCTTGCGCGAAAGCAAGGAACTCGCGCGTTGTGACCTGGGTGCGCCCCGCTTCGACCGGCCGATGTATCGCGGCCTGATCGTCCTTTCGCTCTGGCTGCTGTTGCTCCTGGTAGCCCTCATGGTGGTCCAATTTCCTTTCGCGCTCATTCGCCTCAGCGGCGCCACCAGCCCGGAACAGGCCATGGCCCTCATGGAATCGTTGTCGCAGGCGAAAACACCCGACGCCCTTATGATCGCGTCCGATGTGGTGTCGGCCGTCATCAATCTTCTCGTACGGCCACTCCTCACGACATCGTTTATCGTTCTTTTTTACGACGCCAAGGCGCGGCTGGGCCGGCGGGACAACAAAGAAATCAGCTCGCGCCTGTAGCGACGGCGCTCAGTCGCCGTACCCCATTCAGGGAGGGACGTAATTCCGCCCGCCTTGGCCGGGGCACGCCGTAATTGTCGACGCGATTAGCGACTTGGAGGATAATTCCGAACCGCCATGCCCCACGCCGCAACCCTCCCGATTTCAAAGCGCGCACAGCTCGTGATCTTCGCCGCCGCGGCTGTCATCCTGGCGATTGGCGGATTTGAAACCGGCCGGCGCTCCGTCGATGACGCCGCACTCGCAGATTCCATCGCGTCCCAATCGAGTCAGTCTTCGCCCGATTCTTCATCGCAATCCAAACCGCCCCCTACATCGGAACAAAATCGCATCATCATCCGCGACATCGCGACGGTTCCGTTTTCCGAACTCTACGATGTCTTCAAAGCGGCGTCGCACGAACAGCTTCTGGCTTGGGCCCGCGATCTGGAACAAATGCCGCGCGGTCCGCGCCAGCACGCCGCCGTCACTGCGTACTACAAGAGCCTGGTTCAAGTTGATCATCACGCTGCTCTCGAGGCGCTTTCTCAAGCGACCAATCTATTCATGCGAGACGTGGGCGAGGACGCCTTACTAAGAGCGGCACCAGAATCCATCTGGCAGGACGTCGCGGTGGCGCTGGCCCAAATGCGCTACCCCGCGCGGGGGTGGGGGCGAGAAGATGTGATCTTGAACTGGAGTCGGGTCGATCCGGTAGCAGCAAGCAAGTTTATCGAAGGGCATCCTATCAGGGCAGAGCAAAAGCCCCCCGACGAAGAAGATCCGCGGGTGTCTTCGCTGCTGAAGAATTGGGGCGAGATCGACCCAACCGCTGCCAAGATCTGGCTTGAAGCAGACACGTCGCGTCAGACTAAAGAAGCTTTCCGCGCATTTCTCACAAGTTGGGGGCATGTCGATCACGCGGCGGCAATTGATTATGCAGTTGCGAATCAACGAAAACCAAACTTCGAGCCAGCGATCAATGAGCTGGTCTATGACTTTGTCCGCCCAGCCAAAGAGGACGCGAGCAAGTTGATTTTGTTGTTACCACCCGAACAGGCGAAGGCTGCATTGAAAAACGTCGCGGACATTACGAACCCGGAAGTTATCAATCCGAATCTCGATCGGCCGCCAGATTATCAACGTCCTCCCGATGAAGTAGCGCGTTGGATGGTGAGTTTGCCTGCGGAACTCTGGAAAGAAAGCATTGGCCCAGTCGCGCAACGGTGGCTGGCGGACGATACCATTTCCGCGACAGCCTGGTTCGATCAGCTCGACCGGAACAGTCGGGAAATTGCCATCGTGAGCTTGTGCAACGCCAGGATGTCGGCCCCACGCGACGACGTATTCAAGCTCGCCTGGACGATCGGTAATCCAGAGCTGCGGGAGAAGACGCTTGGAAAGGTCGTCCGAACTCTTCGAAGGGATTACTCGGACCCAATCGAAGCCGTAGATGATTTTTCGATCTCAAACGAGCAAAAGGCGTATTTGCGAAAAGTATTGTTGGAGGGTGACAATGGCGACTAGATCTCGGCTATTCGCGGCCCTGGCGCTGTTACTCATCGTCGTAGCAGCCTTTTTCTCCGGACGCGCCGTCGAAGAAAGAGCGTTTGCTGAGAAGATGCGCGCCAATTCCGGTGCTTCGACGCTTGCTCCGTCACCGACACCGAGCGGCGCTCCTCTGGTTTCCCATCAGCAACCGGTCGTTGCCGATATCTTCGCCCTGCCGTTCGCTGAGTTTTATGAGGCCTTGCGGTCCGCGCCCGGCGCTGCCCGGGAAAAATGGGTAGCTGAACTGGCGGCGATGCCGGACGGCCCGCGGCGGAGGGCAGCGGTTTCTGGGTTCTACAAACTTTTGGTTCAGTTTGATCCCGAAGCCGCCGCCAAAGCAATCAGTGCGATAAGAGACGAGGCATCCCTCAGACTGGCGCTCGGCGCGGCCGTCGATTCCGCCCCTGGCTTTGCCATGCCGTTAATGGCAGAACTGACTCTTAGTTTGCAGGATCGGTTGACTGGCAAACGCGATTATGTTCCGGACGTCTTGATCGAATGGGCGTTGATCGACGCTCCCGCGGTCGCCCATTTCATCGACGATCATAAAGAGGCAATCGATGAATTCGGCCGCGGCAGATACCTCCACGTTGACGAGGTGGTTTCAATCTGGGCAACAGCCGATCCCAAAGCGGCAAAAGAATGGATTGATCGGGCACAAAGATGGGGTGGTTGGGAGATTCGTAAGTTTTTTATGGAGGGATGGTATGAGAACGACCGCGCCGCTGCGATTTCCTACGCACTGGCTCATGTTGAAGATGAAGATATGGGTCCCGCGGTCGGCTCGATCGTTTGCAACCTGTACTCTGATTCAAAAGAAGAAGCAGCGAAGTTCATCGAGAGTTTGCCCGAGAACAAAAGGGCGGAGGCCTTGGCGGAAGCGTTTCATAATCTCACCCTTGGAGACGAAAAGGAAACAGGCGACACAGTCTTTACGCCGCGGGCCATAGCCTCCTGGATCATTCAGTTTCCACCAAAGTATTGGCACGAAGCGCTAGGACGCTTATTTCGCTTTAGCTGGGCGAACGCGGAAGAGATGCTCTCTTGGATTCAGGAGCAGGCGCCTTCCATCCGCGAGCCGTTGGCTGCCGATTACGAGGCGCCTTTTTCGAATTCGCCTTCCGAAAAAGTTATGCCGGTTCTGCAGGAAGCTGACGTTGGACTTCGCGATCATTTGTTCAGGGCCCTCTTGAAGAATGAGAGCCTCGATTTTGATGAAGCGATGACTGCGATTGGCGAGGCGCCACTCTCGACTGAACAGAAGCAGCATTTTCGGCAAATCATCGAGGCCGTGAAAGCCGAGAAGGAGCGGGACGCCATCAGCGAAAAGTAATGTTGCATGACAGACGACGGCGTCTCATTTCTTGTCCGGCAGGCGCGGGTAAAAGATGCCGCCATCATCGCTCGGCATCGGGCGCGGATGTTCCAGGATATGGGAGAGCTTTCGGCAGCAGTCTTCGAGGATTTTGTCGAGGAGGCGCGAGGCTGGCTGGAACGCGGGCTGGCGAGCGGGGAATACGTCGGTTGGCTGGGAGTTCCAAGAGACAAGCCGGAGATAATCGCCGGCGGGGTAGGAGTGCAGCGACGGCAGGTGGCGCCGCACCCCTTCACGGACCGGCGGTTTGAAACCGCCGTTGGTTTGGTCGGCGGTGTAGACACCGCCGCTCCTTGGTCGCGCGAGCGCGGATTCGCGAAGGGACGGCAAGCGATCGTGATCAATGTTTTTACCGAGCCTGAGTGGCGACGGCGCGGACTGGCCCGGTTGTTGATGGAGGAGATTGTTCGCTGGGCGGGAAGCGAACGGCTCGATCGGCTCGTACTGCATGCGTCGGACGAAGCGCGGGTTCTCTATGAGCGCATGGGGTTCGTGCCGACGAACGAGATGCGGTATGAAGGTACGTTCGACGAACCATGAAGCAGCTGGGAATCATTGGCGGGCTGGGGCCTGAATCGACGATCGATTACTACGAGACCCTGATCGCGCTCTATCGGGAGCGACAGCCGGATGGCAGCTACCCGCCGATCCTGATCAACAGCATCGACATGCGCCGGGCCGTAAAGGCCCTCGAGGCGGGCGACCTCAAGGCGCTGGCCGATTATCTCCTCGCGGCGCTTCAGAAGCTCCAGCGCGCGGGTGCGGATTTTGCAATTGTGAGCGCGAACACGCCCCATATCGTTTTCGACGAACTGGAGCGGCAATCGCCGCTCCCGTTAATCAGCATCGTGTCCGCCACCTGCGAGGCAGCGAAGGCGCGAAGGCTAAAACGTGTCGGTCTTTTCGCGACCCGATTCACGGTGCGCGCCGGGTTTTATTCCGACGTCTTTTCCAGGCAAGGCCTGACGATTATCGCCCCGGACCCAGCGGAGCAGGATTATATTCACGACAGATACATGAACGAACTGGTGCCCGGAATTTTTCTGCCGGAAACCCGGGCCGGCTTGCTCGCAATTGTCGATCGCCTGGCGCGGGAGGCGGGGATTGAAGGCCTGATTCTCGGCGGAACGGAATTGCCGCTCATCCTGCGGGAAGAAGCTTATAACGGCATCCCGTTTCTTAATACGACGAGGATTCACGCCCAGGCGGCGATCGACCGGATGTTCTCGTAAGTTTGGTGGATCGGGCGCTCCGTCGCGCGATGCGTTTGGTGGATCGGGCGCTCCGTCGCGCGATGTTTCGTCGGGTTGGCCAAGCGGGGATTAGCTCGCATCGAGCGGCGGAGCGCTCGATCCACCTTCGGTGGCGGTGCTGGCGCGCCATTCCTGGCGGGTGTCCGAGATCAACGGCACCCATTGAATGAAGGCGCGAATCACGGAGGCCAGATAAAAGAGGAGCCCGATCCCCTGGAGGCCGATCAGAATCAGGTGTCCCTGATGGTTAAGGAAGAATTCCGGGTTCGCGTGAATGGCGAAGGCGCTGCCGGCGTTAAAGAGAAAGATCACCGGGATGATGATGGTGATGTTGAGGCGCTGATCTTTGCTGACCAAGGCATAGAGCCGGCTGCCGACGGGTCCCGCGCTGTCTTTCCGGCGAAGCCTGACGATGCGCAGATCGTAAACAAACAGCGACCAGACCACGAACGCGTAAACGGCCGTGAGAACGAACCAAAGGTAAGGGTCGTTCAGGTGAGTGAAGGCGATCGCTTCGATGAGGGTGCAGGTGATGTAGAAAAAGTTGTGCACGAACTCGAGCGGCCATCGGATCAGGGTGAGAGTGTGAATGAGGGAGCGCGACCAAAAGAGGAGGATGATGAGAAGGCCGGTGGCGACGTAGGGCCAGGCCGCTGAATTATTGCTCGAGAGGACCATCCGGGCGTTCTCGACGAGAAAGTAAAGGGCAACGCCTTGGATGATGCTGCAAAGGGTCAGCTCGATCTCGACGACCATCGAGTCGAGTTCTCGGCGATTACCACCAGGGGAAGTCACGACGCGAGTGGTAACGAGCCAGCGTGCGGAATGTCAAGCGCGCCGCGATGTTCCTTGGAGCCGGCCTGCCATCAGGCCGGGGGGAGGGAGCGCGGCTGCATTCAACGGCCCGAGGGCGGGCCGTCTCCAAGGAGGGGCCGGGGGGATGGAGCGCCGCTGCACTTAACGGTACGGCCTGAGGGCAGGCCGTCTCCAAGGAAGAGCCGTCTCCAAAAACTACCGCGCGAGGACGACGTCTTTTTTGGTCCAGGCGTGGACCTGCTGACAATGCGGGCAGCTCAACTTGTGATTTTTGAGCGGCGTGTCCGCGTAGAGCTCTTCATCGATCGTGAGGCCAGTGGCGGTGAGCTTCGCCGTGGCGGGACATCGGACCAGGATTCGTTTGATCATAGCTGTTTTTTTCACGTGGCCGCCGACGTTACCCCTTACGACTACTTAACCGAGCCGGTAAACGATCCGCGCTTTATCGACGTCGTAGGGGGACATTTGAAGTTTTACCCGATCGCCGGTGGTTAGGCGAATAAAACGTTTGCGCATTTTTCCAGAGATATGCGCCAGGACAAGATGGTCATTGGCCAGCTGGACGCGGAACATGGTCCCCGCCAGGACGGAAATGATCTTACCCTCGAGTTCGATTGCTTTTTTGGAGTCCATGGAGAGTGGCAGGCCGGCGCCCGTTTAGAGCACCGGCCAGCCGGTTCAAATTGCCGGGTTAGCGACGTGCTCCCGAAAATTGGCGCGGACGCTCTTCCCGAGGCCGGGCTTCGTTGACGGTGAGGGTGCGTCCCTGGACTTCCTTGCCGTTGAGGGCGCCGACCGCCGCGTTGGCTTCGGTCGAGTCAGCCATGGAGACGAACGCAAAGCCGCGGGAGCGGCCGGTTGCGCGATCCATCATGAGGGCGACGTCCGTGACTTTGCCATGTTGTTCGAAAAGATCCTGGAGATCGTTTTCAGTGGTCTCAAAAGAGAGATTACCTACGTACAGTTTCATTGTGATTTTTTGGAGCCATACCTGCCAGCTACAGAGCCGTTCCCGGGAACCGGGTTTCAAATCACCCCTGAGGAAATCTCAGCTGACGATCTACCACGCAACGAACAAAACAGAACTTAATCCAATAGTCGGGGACTCTCGGCGGCTTTCCCCGAAACGCAAGCTATACTTCCCGAGAGAATTCCGTAAAATCTTACACCTTTTCACCCTACCAAAATCGAATCTCAACAACGGCCCTCGATAAGGCCCGGAATTTTGTGACCGGCCCTGCTCTACGAACTTCGGCGGAGGCAACGTCAGGTTGTCGCCAGCACCGTTTTTGCTGCTCTATTTACCTTCCGAAGCTGCCCCGCGACGGGGTCCCATTTTCCCGTGATCCTTTTCAAGCCTGAACGCCTATGAAAACGAAACAAAAATCTCCACCGCCGCGCCCGGCGGTCGACCTCGAGAAATCGAAGCCGAAAACCCCAGCCGCACCGCCCGCGAAAGCAGGTAATGGCTCTACCCTCAACGGTGAGGGCCTCGACCAAAAGCAACTGCTCAGCGCGTTGACCGCCTTCAAGCGCGGCGATTTTTCCGTCCGGCTGCCGGACGCCTGGGTCGGCATGGCCGGCAAGATTGCGGACACGTTCAATGACGTGATTGGATTGAACCAACGGCTGGCGCGGGAGCTGGACCGGATCGGGCAGGTAGTCGGCAAGGAAGGCCGGATTTCGCAGCGGGCGTCGATCGGCGATGTCTCGGAGAGCTGGGCGGAGGCGATCGGGTCGGTCAACGGCCTGATCGGCGACCTGGTGCATCCGACGAGCGAAATGGCGCGCGTCATCGGCGCGGTGGCCAAGGGTGACCTGTCGAAGACCATGGCGACCGAGATCGAAGGCCGGCCGTTGCAGGGTGAATTCCTGCGCACAGCGAAGACGGTGAACACGATGGTGGACCAGCTGGGCGCGTTCGCCTCGGAAGTAACACGTGTGGCGCGCGAGGTGGGCACGGAAGGAAAGCTCGGCGGTCAGGCGAAGGTGAAAGGCGTGGCCGGCACCTGGAAGGATCTGACCGAGAACGTCAACCTGATGGCCGGCAACCTGACGGCGCAGGTCCGTAACATTGCAACCGTCACCACGGCGGTGGCGAACGGCGACTTGACCAAGAAGATCACGGTCGACGTTAAGGGCGAGTTCCTCGAGCTGAAGGACACGGTCAACGTCATGGTGGACCAGCTCCGCTCGTTCGCCTCGGAAGTGACCCGTGTGGCGCGAGAAGTGGGTTCGGAAGGAATTCTAGGCGGCCAGGCGCGCGTCGAAGGCGTTTCCGGCACGTGGAAGGATTTGACGGACTCCGTGAATTTCATGGCGCGAAACCTGACCGGCCAGGTCCGTAACATCGCGGACGTGACGACAGCGGTCGCGCGCGGCGATTTGTCGAAGAAGATCACCGTGGATGTGAAGGGCGAGATTCTCGAGCTGAAGAACACGATCAACACGATGGTGGATCAGCTCAGCTCGTTCGCGTCGGAGGTGACCCGCGTGGCCCGCGAAGTAGGCACGGAAGGAAAACTGGGCGGCCAGGCGGACGTGAAGGGCGTAGCCGGCACGTGGAAGGATTTGACCGACTCGGTGAACTCGATGGCCGGTAACCTGACCGGCCAGGTGCGAAACATCGCGGAGGTGACGACAGCGGTCGCGAACGGCGACTTGTCGAAGAAAATCACCGTCGATGTGCGCGGAGAAATTTTGGAACTGAAAGACACCATCAACACGATGGTGGACCAGCTCCGCTCGTTTGCCTCGGAAGTGACCCGCGTGGCCCGCGAGGTGGGTTCGGAAGGTGCGCTCGGCGGTCAGGCCGACGTGCGTGGCGTGGCCGGCACCTGGAAAGATTTGACCGACAACGTGAACATGATGGCGGGTAACCTCACCGCGCAGGTGCGAAATATCGCCGAGGTGACGACGGCAATCGCGAATGGCGATTTGTCTCGGAAGATCACGGTCGACGTTAAAGGCGAGATTCTGGAAATGAAAAACACGATCAACACGTTGGTTGATCGACTGAGCTCCTTTGCATCGGAAGTGACGCGTGTCGCGCGCGAAGTGGGTTCCGAGGGAATCCTGGGCGGCCAGGCCGAAGTGCGTGGTGTTTCGGGGACGTGGAAAGATCTCACCGACTCGGTGAATTTCATGGCCGGCAACCTCACCGCGCAGGTGCGCAACATCGCCCTCGTCACGACGGCGGTCGCGAACGGCGATCTGTCCAAGAAAATCACCGTCGATGTGAAGGGCGAAATCGCCGAGCTGAAGAACACGGTCAACATCATGGTGGACCAGCTGAGCTCGTTCGCCTCGGAAGTGACGCGCGTTGCTCGCGAAGTGGGTTCGGAAGGAATCCTGGGCGGCCAGGCCGAAGTCAAGGGCGTCGCCGGCACGTGGAAAGATTTGACCGACTCGGTGAACTCGATGGCCGGTAACCTGACCGGCCAGGTGCGCAACATCGCGGAAGTGACGACAGCGGTCGCGAACGGCGACTTGTCCAAGAAGATCACCGTCGATGTGAAGGGCGAAATCCTGGAGCTGAAGAACACCATCAATACGATGGTCGATCAGCTTTCCTCGTTCGCGGCGGAAGTGACGCGCGTGGCGCGCGAAGTGGGCACGGAAGGACGGCTCGGTGGCCAGGCCGACGTGCGCGGTGTCGCCGGCACGTGGAAGGATTTGACCGACTCGGTGAATTTCATGGCCGGTAACCTGACCGGTCAGGTGCGTAACATCGCCGAGGTCACGACGGCCGTCGCGAACGGCGACTTGTCGAAGAAGATCACGGTCGACGTTAAGGGCGAAATTCTGGAGCTGAAGAACACGATCAATACGATGGTGGACCAGCTCAGCTCGTTCGCGGCGGAAGTAACACGGGTGGCGCGCGAAGTAGGAACGGAAGGACGACTGGGCGGCCAGGCGGACGTGAAGGGCGTCGCCGGCACGTGGAAAGATTTGACCGACTCGGTGAACTCGATGGCGGGCAATCTGACCGGCCAGGTGCGAAACATTGCCGAGGTCACGACCGCGGTCGCGAACGGCGACTTGTCCAAGAAGATCACCGTCGATGTCCGCGGCGAAATCTTGCAGCTCAAGGACACGATCAACACGATGGTGGACCAGCTGCGTTCGTTTGCTTCGGAAGTAACGCGGGTGGCCCGCGAAGTGGGTTCGGAAGGAAAACTCGGCGGTCAGGCCGACGTGCGGGGTGTCGCCGGCACGTGGAAGGATTTGACCGACTCGGTGAATTTCATGGCCGGTAACCTGACTGGCCAGGTGCGTAACATTGCCGAAGTCACGACGGCGGTCGCGAACGGCGACTTGTCGAAGAAGATCACCGTCGACGTGAAGGGAGAAATCCTGGAGCTGAAGAACACTATCAACACGATGGTGGACCAGCTCAGCTCGTTCGCTTCGGAAGTGACCCGCGTGGCGCGCGAAGTGGGAACGGAAGGACGGCTGGGTGGTCAGGCGGATGTGAAGGGCGTCGCCGGGACGTGGAAAGATTTGACCGATTCGGTGAATTCGATGGCCGGTAACCTGACCGGCCAGGTGCGAAACATTGCCGAGGTTACGACCGCGGTCGCGAACGGAGACTTGTCCAAGAAGATCACCGTCGACGTCCGCGGAGAAATTCTCGAACTGAAGGACACGATCAACACGATGGTGGACCAGCTTCGTTCGTTCGCGTCGGAAGTGACGCGCGTGGCGCGCGAAGTGGGTTCGGAAGGCGCGCTCGGTGGCCAGGCGCGCGTGGAAGGCGTTTCCGGAACGTGGAAAGATTTGACCGACTCGGTGAATTTCATGGCGTCGAACCTCACGACGCAGGTCCGAAACATCGCGGCGGTGACGACGGCGGTCGCGACGGGCGACCTTTCGAAGAAAATCACCGTCGACGTTAAAGGCGAAATTCTTGAGCTGAAGAACACCGTCAACACGATGGTGGATCAGCTGAACTCGTTCGCGTCGGAAGTGACCCGCGTGGCGCGCGAAGTGGGCACGGAAGGACGTCTCGGTGGCCAGGCCGTTGTGAAGGGCGTCGCCGGCACGTGGAAAGATTTGACCGACTCGGTGAACTTCATGGCCGGCAACCTGACCAACCAGGTGCGCGGTATCGCGAAAGTTGTGACGGCGGTCGCGAACGGCGACCTGAAACAAAAGCTGCTCGTGGAAGCGAAAGGCGAGATCGCCGCGTTGGCCGACACGATTAACGGCATGACCGACACGCTCGCCATTTTCGCCGACCAGGTCACGAGCGTGGCGCGCGAAGTGGGCGTCGAAGGAAAACTCGGCGGCCAGGCGAACGTGCCGGGTGCCGCGGGAACATGGCGCGATCTCACCGACAACGTGAATCAGCTCGCCGGCAATCTGACCTCACAGCTGCGCGCGATCGCCGACGTGGCGACGGCGGTGACGAAAGGCGACCTGACGCGATCGATCCAGGTCGATGCCCAGGGCGAAGTCGCGTTCGTGAAGGACAACATCAACGAGATGATTCGCAACCTGAAGGACACGACGTTGCGGAACGACGAGCAGGACTGGCTCAAGACCAACCTCGCGAAATTCACCCGGATGCTGCAAGGCCAGCGCGACCTGCTGACGGTCGGCCGGCTAATTTTGTCCGAGCTGGCGCCGGTCGTCTCCGCGCAACAAGGCGTGTTCTACATGATGAACGGGTCGATCGAAGAGCCGGAGCTCCAGCTTCTCGCGAGCTACGCCTATCGCGAACGCAAAGGGGTGAACACGCGGTTCAAGCTCGGCGAAGGCCTCGTCGGCCAGGCCGCTCTCGAGAAAGAACGCATTCTTCTCACCCGCGTCCCGCCCGATTACGTGCAGATCAGCTCGGGCCTGGGCGAAACCGCGCCGATGAACATCGTGGTGCTGCCGATCCTGTTCGAAGGCCAGGTGAAAGCGGTCATGGAATTGTCATCGCTGGAGCAGTTCAACCCGACGCACCACGCGTTTCTCGATCAGCTTACGGAAAGTATCGGGATCGTCTTGAACACGATCGAAGCGAACACGCGCACGGAAGATCTGCTCAAGCAATCGCAGTCGCTCGCTTCCGAATTGCAAAGCCGTCAGGAGGAATTGCAGCAGACCAACCAGGAGCTGGAAGAAAAGGCGCGCCAGTTGTTCGAGCAGAACGAAGAAGTGGAGCGGAAGAACCGCGAGGTCGAGCAGGCGCGCCAGGCGCTCGAAGGCAAGGCGCAGCAGCTCTCGATTACGTCGCGTTACAAGAGCGAGTTCCTCGCGAACATGTCCCACGAGTTGCGCACGCCGCTCAACAGCCTGCTGATTCTGGCCGAGCAGCTCTCCTCGAATCCGGACGGCAACCTGACTCCGAAGCAGGTGGAATTTGCCCGGACGATTCGCGGCTCGGGCAAAGACCTGCTCCGGCTCATCAACGACATTCTCGATTTGTCGAAGATCGAATCGGGCACGGTCACGCTCGACGTCGGCGAAGTGCGATTCGAGGAAATGCGCCAGACGATGGAGCGCACGTTCCGTCATGTCGCGGAAGGCAAGGGAGTGAATTTCAACATCGAGGTCGATCCACGCGTGCCTCGCGCGGTGCAGACCGACGCTCAGCGGCTCGACCAGGTGTTGAAGAACCTGCTCTCGAATGCGTTCAAGTTCACCGAGCGCGGTTACGTGAATCTGCGGCTCGCGCCGGCCAACGGTGGCTGGTCGCCGGATAACCAGAGCCTCAACCGCGCCGAATCGGTCCTGGCCTTTGCGGTCAGCGACAGCGGCATCGGCATCCCGATGGATAAACAGACAACGATCTTTGAGCCGTTCCTCCAGGCGGACGGGAGCACGAGCCGGAAATACGGCGGGACGGGACTCGGTCTCGCGATCAGCCGGGAACTGGCGCGCGTGCTCGGCGGCGAAATCCGCGTGGAAAGTTCCGAGGGCCGCGGCAGCACCTTCACGCTGTTCCTGCCGCAGAATTACAGCGTCTCACCAATGGATCGCGCGGCGGCGAAAGTCATGCCGGCGGCGGCGGCGGAGGAGGAGCCACACGAAATCGCGGAGCCGCCCCCGATGGAATTTACGCTCGATGACGACCGGGCCAATATTCTGCCGCACGAAAAATCAGTCCTGATCATCGAGGACGACCGCGATTTCGCGCAATGGCTGCTCGACGTCGCGCGGCAGAACGGCTTCAAGGCCGTGGTCACGCCGCGGGGAAAATCAGCGCTCAATCTGGTGCGCGAATTTTCGCCGGCCGCGATCACGCTTGATTTGAGCCTGCCGGACATGGACGGCTGGCACATTTTGAACCGGCTGAAATCCGACTTGGCGACCCGTCACATTCCAGTCTTCGTGATTTCGGCGCGGGAAGAGCCGAAGAATGTGCTGCGGATGGGCGCTCTGCGATTTCTCACCAAGCCGATCGACGAAGGTCAGATCCGGGAGATCTTCGAGAAGGCCAATGAATTGGACCAGACGAAGGCGAAGAAGCTGCTCGTCATCGAAGACGATGAAAGCCAGCGCACCAGTATTCGGGAACTGGTCGGAAATTCGACGGCCAAAGTGGTGGAAGCCTCGGACGGGAGCGCGGCGCTCCAGATGTTGCGGAGCGAACCGGTCGATTGCGTGGTGCTCGATCTAATGCTGCCCGACATGTCGGGCTTCGAGTTGATCGAGAAGATTCGTGACGAACATGAGCATCTGCCCATCATCGTTTACACCGCCAAAGATCTGTCGCAGGAAGAGGAAGAGAAACTCAATCGAATCGCCCAGACGACGATCGTGAAAACGGTCCGCAGTCCCGAGCGGCTTTTCGACCAGACGGCGCTCTGGCTCCATCGCGACGCGGCGACGTTGCCGGAGGACAAACAGGAAATGCTCCGGCGCTTGAACGATCCGAACGAAATCCTGGCCCGCAAGAAAGTCCTGATCGTGGATGACGACATTCGGAATATCTTCGCGATGACGAGCATGCTCGAGCGCTACAAGATGGAGGTGCATTCGGCTGAGACCGGGAAGGCCGCGCTGGAATTGTTGAAGGCCGAGCCGGAGACTGACCTGGTGCTGATGGACATCATGCTGCCGGAGATGGACGGTTACGAAACCATTCGCGCGGTCCGGAAGATGTACGGGTTTGAGCAATTGCCGATCATCGCCCTCACCGCGAAAGCAATGAAGGGGGACCGCGAGAAATGCATCGACGCCGGAGCGAGCGATTACATCTCCAAGCCCGTGGATAGCGAACGTCTCCTCACACTGCTGCGCAATTGGCTGCACCGCTGACCATGCCCGGAGATCCCAGCACGAAGGAAGCGACCGAGAAGAGGGTCAGCATCCTGATTGTCGACGATCGGCCCGACAAGATGCTGGCTTATGAGACGATCCTCGCCGAGCTGAATGAGAATATCGTCTGCGCGCGTTCGGGAAAGGAAGCGCTGCGTTGCCTGCTCAAACAGGATTTCGCGGTGATCCTGCTCGACGTAAACATGCCCGTAATGGACGGCTTCGAAACCGCCGCGCTGATCCGGCAGCGCCCGCGGTCCGAGACCACGCCGATCATTTTCATCAGCGCGGTGAACGACACCGAAACGCACGTCTCGCGTGGTTACTCGATCGGGGCGGTCGATTACATTCTCACCCCGGTCGTCCCGGAAATCCTGCGGGCGAAGATCGCGGTGTTCGTCGACCTCTTCAAAAAAACCGAGCAGGTAAAGCGGCAGGCGGAGGAGCGCGAGAAACTCATTCGCGAACAGGCGGCCCGCGCGGAAGCCGAAGCGCGCCAGGAACGGCTCGCCTTTCTCGCCGATGCCAGCAACGTCCTCGGCGGCTCGCTCGATTACGAGGAGACCTTTCGCAACCTGGCTGCGCTGGTCGTGCCACGGGTTGCCGATTTTTGTGTCGTTCTGGCCGCCGAAGAAGACGGTGCGATGCATCACGTCGCCGTCGCGCATCGTGATTCGGCCGATGAGCCGGCCCTGCAGAAATTAGCTGAGGAATTTCCGCCGAGCGCAGCCGCCCAAAAAACCGGGGCGCACGTCTTGAGTACCGGGAAATCGCAGATGGTCTGCGACGTTCACAATGGCGAGTTGCGTGAAGTCTTTACGGAAAAGGCCGATCGAGACTGGCTTCGTTCCCTGTCTGCCCGGTCCTTTATCGCCGTCCCGCTACGGGCGCAGGACCGCGTTCTGGGCGCGATTGTGATGATCAATACGAGTCCGGGCCGAATCTGCGGGCCGGAGGAACTTTCCCTGGCGGAAGAACTGGCGCACCGGGCCGCACTCGCGCTCGATAATGCCCGCCTCTACAAGTCAGCCCAAAAAGCCCGTGCCGAATCCGAGCGCGCGAATCGCGCCAAGGATTCGTTCCTGGCGATGCTGAGCCACGAGCTGCGGACACCGCTTACGCCAGTCCTGACGTCCGTCTACGCCCTCGAACACACCGCCGATTTGCCTGACGAATTGCGCGCCTCGCTCCAGATGATCCGGCGCAACGTTGAGCTCGAAGCGCGGCTGATCGACGACCTGCTCGATCTCACCCGGATCAGCAAAGGCAAGGTGCAATTAAGCCTGGAGATGGTCGATGCGCATGTCCTGCTTCGCAGCGCCCTTGAAATTTGCCAGGCGGATATCGACAAGAAAGGGCTTTCGCTACGGACCGAATTCGCGGCGGAGAGAGTCTCTCTCAAAGCCGATCCGGCCCGGTTACAGCAAATCTTTTGGAACCTGATCAAGAACGCGGTGAAATTTACGCCCGCCGGCGGACGCCTCGAGATTCGGACGCGGAACGAGGAGGGGCAGTTGCGCGTGGAAATTTCCGATAACGGAATGGGGATCGACGCGGAAACGTTGCCGAAGATTTTCAACGCCTTTGAGCAGGGCGACCGGAGCCGGCTGGGTGGACTGGGCCTTGGGCTCGCGATCAGCAAAGCGCTCGTTGAGACCCACAGCGGAAAGCTCACCGCGGAAAGCGAGGGCAAAGACAAGGGCGCTACCTTCACGGCTTTTTTCCCCATCGCCGAGCGGGACGCAGACGCGGGCAGCGGCAGCGTTGCGGCCACTCCGCCCGCCCGGAAATCGATGCGCGTTTTGGTGGTGGATGACCATGAGGACACCAATCGATCCCTTACCCAGCTCCTCAGGCGTCGCGGATATCACGTCCAGACGGCGAACAGTGTCCAATCGGCTCTGGAGGCCGCGGCGCACGAGCATTTCGATGTCCTGGTGAGCGACATTGGCTTGCCGGACGGCAGCGGGATCGAGCTCATGCAGAAACTCAGGAATGATCACCCCATTTTCGGTATCGCCCTGACCGGTTTTGGAATGGAGGAGGATCTCCGGCGCAGCCATGACGGCGGGTTCAATCACCATCTGATCAAACCCGTGGATCTGAACCGGTTGGACGCGCTCATTCAGCAGGCGGACAACTCGTAGAACTGCCTGGCGACTGTTTTGGGTCAGTGGTCACCTAGGCTGCGCATCTGGCGGTCACGCCGATCGTTGCACCTGTTTATTTCACCACGTCGACAACGACGTTTCTGAGCTGAATACCTCCTTGTCCGTTAATTTGTTCGATTTCGCCACGAACGTGAACTCGGTCCTTGCTAGTAAGAAGCGGCAAACGCTCGTGCCCTTTGTATGGAACGCGGAAGTATACCAAGACTGGCGGAGTTAAATTCGGGCCAGTCGCGTTGTCGTCGGTTGACAGCGATACGAACATCTCGTCTGACGCCATGGTCATCAACGCCCGCATCCTGCTTCTCCACGCCGCGACTGCATAAGCAGCTACCTTGTTAATGACGCCGCGTCTTTCGGGACGAGTTTTCGGTAGGAATCACAGCAGCGCACGAAATTCGTCGACGGTGAGACCCGCGTCTTTGACGATCCCGCCCATGGTGAGCGCATTCACTGGATTGTGCCGCGGAATCGTGACGAAGCGTTGACCGTTGGTCATGACGACGTGTTTGCCTTGTCGAACGATTTTGAAGCCGGCTTTCTCCAGCGCTTGGATGGCGCGGAGGTGATTGACGCCGGGAATCTTCGGCACAATTAAACAGTCACTTCAACTTCACGAAGCGCTTCGCTGGGAGCGGTGTCCCTGATCGCAGCGAGATATTCGCGAATCGCGTCGCGGATGTTGTCCAGCGCTTCGTCTTCCGTTGCGCCTTGCGACCAGCAGCCGGGGAGGGCCGGACAATTGACGGCGTAGCCCTCCTCCGACTTGTGGAGCACGATCGGGTATCTCACGCTCATCAGGAGAGTGTAACATGAGCTCGCCCGAAGTCACTGAGCGTCTTCTTGGAGCACAGGGGAGAATTTTGATATTCTGCGTGCAATTATTCGGCGTTTTGGCGTTTATTCTGGGGCTGTGAGGATGCGTTTTCTTCTTTCCGTTTTTTCGCTGATGGCGGCGGCAAGCGTTTTTGCCGCCGTTACGGTCGATGAAGAAAAGCCGTATGGGCGGTTCTGTGTTTCCCTGTTCGAGCCGGGCCCTCCGGAGAAAGAAGAGCTTTTCCAAGTATCCGCGCCTCCCGGTTCCGGCCGGACCGTTCGCGCCTATGTCGATGCGAGCGAGAAATGCACGGTGCTCGTGGCGGCTATAACGAAGGATGGAAAACTGGCCAACGGTTGGCGGCCACAACTTTCGGAGGTCCCGGGCGACTTTGAAGAAATTCTCCTGCCGACGGGGCCGGTGAAATGGGATTGGTCCGGAGCCAGCGGGCCTTTCGATTTTTATGTCCTATTCCTCTCGGCTAATTCGAAAGAAATCGCGGAAGCAAAGAAACTGGTGGACGCGATGCAGAACCCCAAGCTGGACGAGCGTGTGCTCGCCCTGCAAACCGGCAAGCTGAAGGAGCTCATCGGGCGCATCACGAGTGAAAGAGAGAAGGTAAATCCGGCGCCGGTGAGCGAGCCGGAAGTGGGCGGCGTATTTCGCGGAACTGCTTTTCCCTGGCGCCAGTTTGCGCAGGGCGCAAATTTCGCCGCGGATCGTCCGGGAGTGCTGGTTCTTTCCAGCGAAGGCGCAGACAAAAAATGATGCCTGGCAATTCGGCCAGGAAAAAGCCCTCCGGTGAGCAGGTCTGGCTGAGATCGCCCTGGCCTCTTCTCCTCGCCCTTTGCGGCGGGGCTGCTCTCTGGATTCTGCTGGCGGGAAATCCGCTTGAAGGACTGGAGATGCGCTGGTTTGGCCAGATTCTGCGCTGGAGATACGAGCGCGGACAGGCGCCTCCGGCCGACCCGAGCATTGTTCATGTCGACGTTACGCAAGCGGACTTGCGGAAGGTGCCGACGCTGGAGTTGGAGTATCAAAATGCGGCGAACGTTATTCGACAAGCGTTTGAGATGGGGGCGAAGGTCGTGGCGTTCGACGTGGTCTTTGGCCGCGGCAACGAAGCCATGGCTGATCCGATTCTCAAGGAAGTGGAACGGATCAAAGGGCAAAACCGAGCGATCGTTTTCGCCGAGGCGCTGCTGCCGTCGCCCGAAGCCGGAAGCGAGGAACGGATCCGGTCCTTTCCGTTTCGCGAACGAGTGCTGCCGGCCGGCTTGATCAATGTGCAGGCTGACGGCGACGGCGTGTTGCGTCGTTATGATTATGCTCATCCGGCCGGCTCGGATAAGTATGAACCGTCGCTGGCGCTGGCCTGCTATCTGGCGTGGCGCGACATCGCCTGGGAGGGAGTCACTATCGTGAAGCCGGGCGCGCTGCGCTGGGAGGAGTTATCGAGCGATTTTACGACGGTTGAGCCGCGGGAGCTGAAGCTGGCGCCGATTCTGTTGAACTACCGAAGTCCCTGGACGGGGAGGGGGTCCGGGACCTTTCGCCATTACAATGTCGAGCAGCTCGACGCTCTTTATCAAACAAGTCACCCGAGCAACGCCCAACCGTTGGCGAATGCGATCGTCCTCGTCGCGTATTATGGCGCCGGGCTGGGTGATATGGGGACGACTGCGATCGCAGCAAACCAGCCGCGGGTTGTCCTTCATTCCACGGCGCTGAACGATCTTATCCAGCGTGCCTGGCTCCGGCGGACCCCAGCCTGGATCGATGCTGCTGGTGTGCTTGCCCTGATTATCCTGGGAGCGGTCGCGACCTTCTTCCGCGGCACGGTGGCCCTTCTTCTGTTTTGGATCGCGGGCGTGGCGGCCCTTTGCGCCTTGAGCGCATTCCTGATTTTGAAGTCGGGATGGGTTCCGGGGTTGATGTCCGCGAACGTCGTCTGGAGCCTGGTCACCTTTGTCGAACTTGGGCGAAGGCAAAGCCACGAGTTCATCCAGCGCCTCAAGCTTCGTTCGACCATGAGTCTCTACTTTTCCCCGCACATCATGGAGCAGGTGCTGAAGAACCCTGGATCGATGGAGCCGCAACAGGCCGAGATTACGGTTCTGCTCACCGACCTGCGCAATTCGACATCGATCGCCGAATTGCTCGGACCTGGCGGCATGTTCAAGCTTCTCAACCAGGTCTTTGAAACCCAGACGCATGCGATCCTGGCCGAGGACGGCAGCATGGAACATTTTCTCGGCGACCAGTTTCTCAGCTATTGGGGGGCTCCGAACGCGCAACCGGACGCGGCCGATCGTGCTTTTCGGGCCGCGCTTAGTCTCATCGCGGGAATGGAAGAGCTGCGGACTAATCTCGAGCCAAAGTTGAAAGCGCTGTTTGGATACGGGGTGGCTCTGCATAGCGGGACGGCGCTGATCGGGAACAAAGGTTCCGCCCAACGCCTCGATTACGGACTGGTGGGCGACCTCATCAACGCCGCGGCGCGCGTCGAATCCCTCACGAAATACTACGGCGTTCTCTTTCTCATAACGCGCGAAGCTTATGTGAAGCTATCCCATCCGCCCCAAGTCCGGGTGGTCGACCGGGCGATTGTGAAGGGAAAATCAACTCCGTTGGAATTGCTTGAAGTGAAGCATCCCCACAGCCCGGATCATTTTGATGAGACGCTTGAACGGTATAACCAGGCTTTTGTCGAATACGAACGAGGCAGTTTCCTCACCGCCGAAGGAATGTTTGCGGATTTGCGTGATAGCCGGCAGGACAAAACAAGCGCCATCATGGTCGAACGCTGCCGGGAACTGGCCAGCAATCCGCCGGCGGATTGGAACGGCATTTATCACCTCACCACAAAATAATTTTCTTCTTCTGCAAAGATGAACCAGAGCAGCGTTGTTGGTTGTGCCATGAAGAGTCTCACTCGCTTTCCGTTTATTGCCATTGTCCTCGCCATCATGGCGATCCATTGGCCGATGGACGCGCATGAGAAACCAAAGCCGGATCGCGCGACCTTGGAGGCGCAATTCAAGAAGGCCGACGCCGACCGGGCAGCGTTGCCGGAGAACACCAAGGAACGGGCCGAGGCTGACAAGAATGCGATGCAAATCGCGTCCGATATCGGATGGCTTGCCTTCGATGCCTCCAAATTCGACGAAGCCGCCACCTGGTTCGCGACCAGCGCGAAGCTCAAGGACGAGAGTCATCTCGCCGCGAAGCGGTACTGGGAGGAATATTTGCGCGTCACCGCCGTCGAGCTCGACGGAAAGGTGGACGATCAGATCAAGGACGAGAGGGCCCAGCTCGCCACGGCCGACGAGGCTAAGAAGGCGATTCTCCAGAAACTGATGCACGGCTGGGAAAAGCTCCGTTATCTCAACCGGTATAACGCGATCACGATGCTCGAGACGATCGCCCGCGACAATTATGACTCCGAGAACCTGCTGAAGTACTGCGAGCAGGAGCTGGAGATCCGACGCGCGGAAATGGCCTATCTACAGAAGGTCTCCGCCCCCAAGGACGAGCTGGATGAAAAAAATGCGCAGATCGCGACTGCGCTCGAAAGAGTGGCCAGCGCGGAAGCCGAGCTGGCGCTCTTTGAAAAGGCGGAGAAGCACGGCCTGGAGGCGCTTGCTTTGCGCCAGGCGCTCCCGGTCGAAATGGCCGAGCGCAAATTGGACGAGAGCCTGAGCTCACTCGCGCGGATGTACGCCTACAACATCGGCGATCTCAAAAAGGCGCGCGATTACTTTCAACAAACCCTCGTGAGTATTGAGTCATCCGCGGCGGTGCGGAAAAAGGCGCTCGATGAAGACAAATACTTTTCCGCCGAGCAAAAACCGAAGATGTCGAAAGAGGAGCTGGCCAAGCACGAGGAAAAGCAGGCGCAGACTCGCGACATGAAAATCGCGCTCGACGCGATGTCCCAGGCCATGGCGTTAATGAATCTCGCGGAGATCAGCCAGGAAGAAGGAGACTTGAAGACCGCTTTTTCCTTCGGGCAAAAGGCGTTCAAGGTGGCCGACGATCTTCCCAAGGGCGGTTACCTCAACCTCTTCGAACTGTTCCGCGCGCGAGTTCGCGCTCGCGTCCTGGGCGACATGGCGTCGCTCCATGCGGACAGTGGTGAGATCGATACCGCCCTGAAGGAATTGAACGAGGCGATCACGCTCAAGCGCAGCATGGGCCAGGACGAGTGGACCGCCCAATCCATTGTCCAGGCTGCCGACCTGGCCTATCAAAAAGGCGACCTGGATGGCGCCCGGCATCTTATCGAGCAAGCGCGGCAAATCTTCGCCGCCGCTCACAAAATCAATAGCGTCGTAAACGCCACCAACTTTCTCGCCGTTATCGCGCGCGACCAGGAGAAGCTGGACGAAGCAGCAAAGTACGCGGATGAAGCCGTCGTCCTGGCTCGAAAGACCAGTAATCTGGGAGCGCTCTCCGGTTCGGTCCGGACCTTTGCCTCCATTCGCCTGAAACAGAATAAGCTCGACGACGCCAAAAAGCTGATCGACGAAGCCCAGGCCGCCGATGCCAAGACCGGCTCGGTAAACGATCGGATCGGCACGCTCGGAATCAGCGGCGAGATTTTCGAAGCGCGCGGAGAGAATGATAAAGCGCTCACGGAGTATAAGGAAGCGGTCAAGCTGATCGAGAGCATCCGGGCGACAGCGGCGTCGGAAACGTCCTTTGCCGACGTGAAACGCAACTATCGCCCGTACGAGCGGATCGTCCGGGCTTTGCTCAAGCTGAACCGGGTCGACGAGGCTTTCGATTACCTTAACCGGGCGAAATCGAAGAAACTCCAGGAATCGCTGCGCCTCTCGAGCATGAAGAGCGGCGACAAAGGCCTGCAAGCTCTCCTCGACCGCGCCAACGGCCTGGAGACAAGGCTCCAGACCACAAACGCCCAGCTTCAGGCTGAGCAGAGCAAACCGGAGGCGGACCGGGACAAAGCGAAGATAGAAAATTTGAAACAGGTCGTAGCCACGACCCAGGGAGAGTTCCGGAAAGTCGTCGAGCAGATCAAGGCCTCGAACCCAAACTACGAGAAGTTCATGACGGTCAATCCGAAGGCGCTCAAGGAAACCCAGCGGAGCATCCCGGCCGGCGTGATGCTGATCCAATACGCGCCGCTGGGCGAGCAGCTCTACGTCTTTCTGGTCAGCAAGGAGAACGTCAAGATCGTCATTGCGCCGGCCAAACCGGAGGAGCTTTGGAAGAAAATCAAGACGTTGCGCAAACAGATAATTAGCGGCGAGTCCGGCGCGCCTCTGACCAAGAACCTGATGAGTCTATACGATTCCCTCATCGCTCCGATCGAATCGGACCTGGAACCGATGAAGGTCGCTGCCTTCATTCCAAATCAATTATTGTTCTATCTGCCGATGCAGGCCCTGGCAAAAAAGATGCCGGACGGCTCGACCAGATATTTTGTCGAAGACAAGCAAATCGTTTACCTGACCGCGGCTGACGTGATGAAAGTCGTGCAACTCCCCGATGAAGAAAAATCGCGCGACGGGATGGTGGCGTTTGGCAACCCGACGGGCGCCAATCTGCCAGCGGCGGAAAGCGAAGTAAAAGCCATCGCCCAGGTGTTTCCTTCAACCGAAGTTCTTTCCGGTGGCGACGTGACCAAGGTGGCGTTGAGCACCGAGCAACGGTTGAACAAACGAATCGTGCATTTCGCCACTCACGGGATCCTAAACGCGACCACTCCGTCGGAAAGCTATATCCAGCTTGCGGCCTCTCCGAACACGGAGCAATCCCATCTCACGGTCGGCGAAGTTTGGGATTTGCCATTCAAGAAAGTCACGCTCGTGACGTTGTCCGCCTGCGAGTCAGCCCTTGGTGACAAGGAACCCGATGGCGGCGAGATCACGACCCTGGCTGAAGCGTTTTCGAGCGCCGGAGCTACTACCGTCCTCGCCAGTTTGTGGAGCGTTGGCGACGAAAGCACGAAAGAACTAATGGTCGAATTCTACCGCCAGCTTGCCGCCGGCGCCTCCAAAGCAGAAGCGCTCCAGGGTGCTGAGATCAAGCTGCTCAAGAATCCCAAGTATTCGCGTCCGCTTTACTGGGCGCCCTTCATTTTGATGGGCGACTGGCGCTAGCCGCAGGCTCTTGGCGGAGTTTAGGCTCAGATATATTTCCCCAGGACAACGACCCACGTTCCCAGGATCGCCGCGCCGACGTATCCGATAACAAGACCGATCGCCGCCACAGATTTGGCGAGCGAGGTTTTGCCGGTATTTCTCGATCTGGCCAGCGCGAGGTGTCCGCAGATTATCGAAGGGACGGCGGTAAGGCCAAAGGTAAGGAGAGCAAAGATCCCCAGCGTAAATGCCCAGATGGGTAAAGCAGAGAGCTCCTCTTCCGACGATTGCGCCATTTCAGGAGAGATTTGCGATTCGATCATGGACCCGTTATGACGCGCCGGAACCGGTGGTTTGCAGGGAATGTGACGGCGCTGCACTTTCGACCCTGCCTCGTGAAGTCGCGCCGCACTCATCGGCCGCGTAGCGGCCGATCCACCAGTCTCTCTTCGCCCTCGATGGTGGATCGAGCGCTACGACGCTCGATGAGAGCGACGTCGCTGCACCTTCGACGCGAAGAAATAGCGCAATCGCCCCCTTGTGGGTTCGTCAGCGTATCTGTTAAGACAACTCATGGGCGGGGAGAAGCATTTGCAGACAGACGCCGGCAAAACCCCGCTGATCTTTGGCGTGAGTGGACACCGCGATCCTCTGCCCGCGGCCGTGCCGGAGATCCGCGCCCAACTTCAATTCATCTTCTCACGCTTTCGTGCCGCCTACCCGGACGCGCCCTTTGAATTGTTGAGTCCACTCGCCGAAGGCGCGGATCGTTTGGTCGCGGAAGTTGCCCTGGCGTGCGGGGCAAAACTCCGGGTGCCGCTGCCCCTGGCACAGAAAGAATACGAGCAAGACTTTCCCAACGCTGACTCTCTCGAGGAGTTTCGGCGAATGCTGGCGGCCGCGGAATCCAGCTGGGAAGTGCCCGGCGCCTCCGGCTCGTCCGAGGCAGGCGGCGGGCAGGTTCGCGCGGACCGTTATGCTGAGATGGGTGATTTCATCGCACGACGCAGCGACGTTCTGCTCCTTCTTTGGGATGGCCGCGAGAACAACAAGAAAGGCGGCACGGCGTGGGTCCGGAAGCGGCGTGAACATTGGGTTGGAACGAAAACTGAGCGAGCCCACGAAATCGATCCTTCGCGCTACGGCCGAACCATTCAGATTGTGACGCCGCGCACGACGACGGAAGCCGTGAGCGGAACCCGGCAACGCGTGGAAATAATCGGCGATTTGCCGCCGGGCTAATCGGTCGTGCGTTCCAGGCTATAGATCCGGAACAACCCGTAACTCTTGGCCAGGGCGGTGGTGCCGACGAGGTCGCAGGTGAAGCCTTTCGATTGATCGGCGGCCGCCAGCGCCGCGAATTCTTCGCTCGTGAACACTTCGCCTTCGTGGGTGATCGGCTCGATCCGCGCCGCGCGGCTGACATGGGCGCCGGTAAAGTTAATCTGGCGGACGACGGGATCGAAGTTCACGTAAACAGGGCCGGCGTGAAGGGCAATGCGAATGCTCAGATTTTTCGGCAGTCCCAAATCGACCCAATTGGTTTTGGTGACGAGATCTCGAAGGTCGAGGGCGAAACGACCGGCATCTTCAACCCCATTGAAGGCGAAGTAGAGGCCATCGCCCCAGGTGTTGACATTTATCGGCGCCGCCGGGCTGTCCGCCATGAGCCGTGAGACTCTTTGGTTGAATTGCGCGACATACCTTGGAATCACGGTCTCGGGCAGCTTACTGTAGCCGACTACATCGGCGAACATGATCGCCTTGATCTCCTGCCGTCCCGAGGCGCGCACCCAGACTTCAAATTCGTCATCGTGATCGGCGGCGTCGGTCTCGAAGGTCTCGGTGCTGTTCAGCATCGACGGCGGTTGGGTAGCTATCGGGACAACCTTTACGGGCACCCGATGGTTGCGCCAGTAACGAACAAACGAGCCGGTTCCGCCGGGAGCTCCCGCGAATCCATCCCACACCGCGAGCGGAGTGATTTCCAAATCGAGGGATCGTGCGAAAACTCGAGCCAGGCCGTTCATGGCGAGATTGCAGTACTCAAACCCGGTCGCACTGCCCGGCATGTAGAGTTCTCCCAGGACCCGGATCGAAGCCGCCTTGGCCAGGACCTTTTCGAATCGCTCCGACCAGTCGCCCCCCGCTATTTCAACACTCGTTTTAACAAACTCTTCCGCCGGCCAGGGCAGGACGAGATGGATCGTGCCACCGCGCGCCAGCATCGCTTCGAGGAAAAGAATGTCCGAGCCGGAAGCCGCGCTCGAGAATCCTATGCCCGCATTCATGGAGGCGAGCTGCTTTTCAAGGAGCTGTTTGACCTCGGCTTCCTTTGCCTGCGGAAACCGGGGCGTGCGCCTGTCGGGCGCGTCAACCATGTGGCCGGAAAAAACGACCAGCTTCGGAATGGGAAAACAATCATCGAAAGCGTCCGCCCGGTCGTAGAGATGCCGCGAGAGAACCCGCGCTTGTTTTCTGGTGGAAGAAAAGGCCCGCAGATTGTCGCTCTCCGCGGCGACGGCTGCCTTATACGCCTCCCTCGCGCCTTTTTCGTCGCCCAGGACAACCAAAGCTTCGGCCACGGTGGCGTGCTTCCAATAGTCGTCCGGTTGTTCCCGGCAAATCTCCAGGACAGTCCTGGCTATCCGGTTGGCTTTATCCGTTTCCTTCAGGAGGAAAGCGATCGTGGCCGCATTTATTCCCGGGTACGACTCGGCAGGTTGCACCTCGAAGGCGCGATTGTAGCAATCGAACGATTGTCTGAGGTACTGCTCGTTGGCGGGATTGGCGCACCATTGGTCTTTGTAGGTTCGGCCGAGAATGCTCAGCGTCTCCCGATTTTGTGGGTCCTTGGCGACCAGCGCGTTGAGAATAGCCTGGGCGCGGGCGGAGGAGCCCATTTGGGCAAGAGACAGGGCCATTCGTTGTTCGAGCCAGTCGTCTCCCGGATGAACCTCCAGGGCCGCGCGAACCGCGTCGTAGGCGGCGAGAAATTCACCGGCGGAAAGAGCGCGCTTCACGAACGCGTGGACCGCCTGGATATCCTCGATCCAGTCCGTTCGTCGCCGCCACAGTTCGTGAAGGGCAACGGTGGCGCTGGGCGCGTTCTTAACTTCAGGCAGGTCCGACACGAGGTTTTCGAGCAGTGCGCCTCACCGGGGAGACGGCTGCGATGCAATTAACCGATCGCTAATGGGCTGACCAGCAATTTCTCCACGATCAAGGCCGGCCAACCGACCGGTGATCGTCAATGATGGCTGTGCTCGTCCTCGTCCTCGTGCTCGTGCTCGTGCTCATGCTCATGCTCATGCTCATGCTCGTGATCGTGTTCGTGGTCGCACTCCTCGCCGTGATCATGATGATGGTGGTGATGCGATGACCAGGAGGGGAAAGGATCGACGAGTTCGTGCCAGCTCTCCGTTCCCGCCGCCAATTCCGCCTCCGTCAGGAGACAGGAGTCGAGTTGCGTTCGTAATGAATCCGCGTCGAGCCCAACTCCCATGAAGGCGATTGCCTGGCGGCGATCGCCGAATGGTTCCCTCCATTCCTTTCGGGTGCGGGCCGGCATCTGGAATTCCCGGGCATGATTGTCACGAGCGGCCCACCATTGGCCGGCGGAAGCGTAATGAGACTCGGTGCCGGCCAGGTTAAGTCCACCCACAAGGTCCATCCGACTCGCGAGCCAGAAGAACCCTTTCGCGCGAAAAACTCCCGGGAAACTTCCTTGAACAAGATTCCAGAATCTCTCGGGATGAAACGGCTTCCGAGCATGGTAAGCAAACGCCCGGACCTCCCCGCGCGCTTCATCAGCAGAATCTGACTCGATGAGCCTTCGCCATCCCGCACCGTCCAGGGCCGCGGCGAAATCAAAAACATCGCCAGCGCCTTTGAGCACTCGTTCCAGATTGGGTTGGGAAGGCTCAAATACCTGAGCGCCTGGATTGAGGACCGTTACGATTTCTCGGGCGAGCCTGAAGGCCGGATCATCGTCAGCGCCGTCGAGGAAAGCGATGCTGGCAAACTCCAGCTGCTCGGCGATGAAGCAGGGCGAGACAGAATCCGGGGTGTCCCGTCGATGGATTAACGCATCGAGCAAATCATCCGGAGCGATGGCAAAAACAGTCGCGGCTAAGTTCGTTGCCTCGGATAAAGAGTGAGCTGGCTCCGCCTGCGGTAGAAAGAGGGAGGCAAAAGCTACTGCCGGAGTGTCGGCGTCGCATTCAATCAGCAAATGATCGACCCCGTTTCTGGCAGCGACTTCCCTGATCTGCTTTGCTATTCGCTCCGGACCATGACCCTCTTCCGCGCGCGGGAGGGCCAGCTCTTCAACGAACAGGCTGGTTGACCCTGAATTGGACGCCGGACTTTCACCTTGTTTCGGGGATGCGAGTAATCCCCATCGAACGTTTGTCTCAGCTTTCGCCAACCGTCTCAACAATTCGGGCCCCGCAGGCCCGGACATAATCGATACCGAAAGAAGCGATTTTCCCATCAGTAAGAGGAACGGACCCGGGTGCGTTCCGAGTGTTTAGCTTGATGGAGGAGGCTTGCCGGCCCGGGCCGCCTGAGGGGGAGGTTTGCCAGCCTTGGCACCGCCCGCCGCGGGAGTGGCGCCTGAGACAACGTTAGGCGCCATGACATCGCTGCGCCACGGAAGCGCGAGACGATGGAGGATCGACTTGGCCTCGAGAGGCGCAAGGTTCGGCATTTCCGAAATCAGCCGCGCGACCAGGCCGCTCATGATCGGCGCGGCAAAACTGCTGCCAGTCACTTCCTTCGACGAGTGGTTGTTCCAGGGCAGAGTCACATCCACCCCGCGCGCGGCGAATTCGACGAGATGGCCCGGCTTATAGAAGAAAGTGTGATCCTCATCGAAGCGAGCCATGTTCACGGTCACCACACTTGGAAAGTAACCGGGCCATTCCGGCGTGGTGAAATCGTAATTGTTACAGGCGGAAATAATGTGGATCCCCTTGAGATAGGCTTCGTCGATCCATTCCTTGTATTGAAAAATGTGTTCCGCCAAGCCACAGCCGAAACTGCAATTCAAAACGCGATACCCGTGATCGATTGCCTGCCGGACGCCTTCGCGAATAATTACCGTGCGAGAACCGAGATTCGCCCCGAGAACGCGGAAGCTCCCGATCTCGGCATCCGGGGCGATGCGTTTGATCACGCTTGTCACCGCGGTGCCGTGCCCGAAGACATCCACGCCATCGCCGGGTTTCACTTCGATTTGAACGCCCGCGTCCACGACCTGGAGATCGTGGAGCAGGGTAAGGCCGGCCAGGGCCGGATGGTCAATTTCAACTCCGGAGTCGATCACCGCCACGCGCACGCCTTTGCCGGTGCCTTTTGCCAGGGCACGCCGCGCTTCCTCCAGACGGAAGGGACTTGGATCTGGGGTTAGAGGCGGTTCCATCCTACAGCAGTGCCGAGAAGCCGATAGTCTATCAAGTCTCTGACCACCGCCGCGATCGTTTGGATGGCGTTGAGCTCGGGCGGTCCAAAGCCGGCTGGAGTCTCTCCCGTTGCGGACGCCTCACCTTCCTTGATCACCACGTCGAGAAGCTGCACGCAGGATATTACTCCACGCACTTCATTGAGGAAATAGAATGGCACGGCGACCATCGCGTAGGTGGTCTTTTGCAATTTGTTGTCGAGCAGGGCGCTATGTTTGGCGTTCTTATAGACCTGGTTCTCGACGAAAGCATGCTCGCTGGCGACGACCAGGCTAATGATGCCCTTGCTGGTTGGCTGCTTGAACCCCATGATCTTATCCGAGTTCGGCCCGCTATTGTAAGCGACCACCAGATTTTCCTTCTCCGGGTCCAGCAGCCAAATGCTGCCTTCGTCGGCCGAGATTCGCGCAAAGGTCTCCTGCAGAATCTTGAGCAGCATCTCGTCGCAGATGCTCAGGAAATTATCCGGCGTGACCGCAGCGCCGAGCTTGGAGAGATGTTCCTGGAGGGCGGGCCGCAGAGGAACGAAGCGGGGCTCGGGCAGAAAATTGGCGCGAGTGGCAGGCTTCATTCCGGAGGTTGCCTGAGCGCCTTGGTTTCAGCGACCAAGGCCGGAATCAAATGCGGTTTTTCCTGAAGCAGTTTTTTCATTTCGGTCCGCTCTTCCTCGGTGCACTTCCCGCTGACAAATCTGGCAATTCTCTCTTGAAGCTCTCCTGTAATCGGGGGCGCCGAGCGCCCGGCAACTTCCTGGACGTCGCCGTCGAAGAACTCCAACAGAATTTTGAAATCATCATTCACAGGCAAAGAGCGGTCAAAACAAAATAAGTTTGGAAAAACGTGTCAGTTCATATTGGGAGCCCACGAGCGGGAGCGGCGCGATGAGATTCATCCGGCGGCATCCCGTTGTTTTAGCTCTCCTTTAAGACTCATCAGGCGGCGCATTTTGCGAAATTATCTTTCCGTCGCTAAAAAACATCCGAAGAGCTCGCGCAAAGCTCCACAAAATCCTCCCAGCGCAGCTCCAGCCATGGATCCACCTTTTTCGTTTCAGCGAGGATAATGCGCGCCACGTTCTGGCGAGTGACATCCAGGGTGCGGCTAATCTTTGATTCATGCCATCCCCACATGCGGGCCAGCTCGCGCTGGCTCACCTGATGGAGATGGACCAGCTTCAACATGAGGACGGCTTCCGGTTCCTGTTTCGCAAAAGCGGACTGAATCGCCTGGCGAAGCAGCTGAAGAAGATGCTTTTCACTAGTCGGCTTTTCCGGCTGCGGTCTGCGGTCAAAGAAGTCCTCGGGCGATTCTGGCGTCGCGGCCGGAACCTCGACTCGAAAGCTCTGTCGTCGTTTCAGATCGACCAGACGGTGAGTAGCGACCGTGAGAAGCCACGATTCCAACGCGCAACGACCCTGGTATTTGTTCAGCAGCGTCGGGCGATTCTCGCGCGCCGCAAAGCAATCGGTCCAAAGGTCGGCCACCAGATCTTCCGCTTCCGTTTGGGTGGCTCCTCGAGAGCGCAGGACTCCGACCAGCTTTCCGTGGTAGCGCCGGCGCAACTCCGCGGCCGCGGAAGCGTCAATCGCCAGGACGCGCTGGACAAAAGCGAGATCCTCCTCGTGACGCGAAACAGCTTCGACCGGCATAAAGGAAAAAGAGGATGGGGGCGGGCGTCTGGAACGTCAATAATTTTACCGGTCGTTTAAGTAAGCTCTTCCAATCAAATTGTTTGCTTGGTAATTTCGACGGCGTGCACTTTAGAATCATCCTTTTTCTTGGGCTTGTCCTGATACCGCGGTTCGCCTTCGCCCAACGCGATGTCGATTTTTCGCGCTACGATGTGCCGCTCTACAAGCAGATCGTAGATCGAATCAAGGGCACAATCGCTCCGCGGCTCGGCGAAGGCACGCTGACGAGCGAGCGCTATTTCATGATTCCGTTCGCCTACCAGGACGACGGAAATCACCCCGAATTCTCGCATTCCTTCATCACCGTCATTCGAGTGTTCGCGGACGACAAACAACCCAAGGAAACCGAGGGCCTGGTTCAGGGAAAATACAAGAATCGCGAATTTGAGGCCTTCACCATCAGCTGGCTCCCGGCTGATTTTCTCGAGAATCCCAACCTATGCGTCTTTAAAGGTCCGGGCGCCCGGTTGTTCGCCTCGAAAAATCAATGTCCGATCTCGGAGGGCCGAAACTTTAATCTCGAAGACACGATCAAACTCGCGGTGGGCGCGAAGAATGCGGTCGCGATGTGGGGCCCGTACGAAATTCGGAAGCCGGGTTTCGATCTGGGGGTTAAACGCAAGGAGTTGCTCGAAAGCGGAACCATCCAATACCGCGCTGACGATCGGATGTATCAAAAAGATAAAGTCGCCATCAGTTGCTTTCACGCCATGGCCGGTTTGGACGAGATTTTTCCAAAGGGCGGTTTTTTGGGAACTGGTCTCAAGATGTGGGGATTCAATGGGACTGCTCGCGTCCTGATCGAATACAGCACGAAGCCCCGCTACAAGGGCCTGCTTCTCGAGCCGGTCGACGAAAAGAAGGACCGGAAGGTCTTTGTTTATGCGCCCGCCGTGGGCCAGGTGCCGTATAATCCGGGCAAAATCGCCAGCGCCTATCACCAATAGCGCCGTGGCTGGCGGCCGTTGTTGGCTAGCGCTCCGAATCCGTTGTGGCGCGCCCGAACGGCGTGCTGTTTAGTGCGCGCATCATGGTCCGAGAATTCAGTCCTTTTCTTAGAATTACCGCGGTCTTCCTGGCGAGCTGGCTGAGCGGATGTTCGGCGGTGCCGCTGTTTACCCACCACCTCCCTGGCGATCGCGCCTTTATCAAGCGGTTCCCGGCCGATGCGAATGACAAACGTCTGCGGCTGGCGATCAAGGACAACATCGACATGCAGGGAGTCGTGACGACTGCCGGCTCGAATTTTTTTGCTTCAACCCACGCGCCCGCGAAAGCGGATGCGGCCTGCCTGGCCATCGCACACCGGCGCAATGTTCAGATTGTTGGGAAGACGAACATGACCGAATTCGCGGTAGCGCCTTCCGGCATGAATGAATATTACGGGACCCCCAGGAATCCGATGAGGCGGATCCTGATTCCCGGTGGATCCTCGTCGGGAAGTGCTGTCGCAGTGGCGAACGGGGAGGCTGACGTAGCCTTCGGGACCGATACCGCAGGATCGATCCGGGTCCCGGCCGCTTGCTGCGGCGTCGTCGGTCTGAAAACGACGTTCGGTCTGATTTCAATCAAGGGCATCTATCCGGTGGAGCCCAAACACCTGGATACGGTCGGCCCAATGGGAAAGGATATCGCTCGCACCGTGCAGGGAATGGACCTTCTCCAGGACGGGTTTTCCGGCCGATATGCATCTGCCAAAGCGGCCAGGCCAACCGGCAGCAGCATCCGGGTTGGACGCCTGAAGCTGCAAGGAACTGATCCCGAGATCGACAAGGCAATTGACGAAGCATTGGCCAAGGCCGGATTCCAGATCGTGCAACTGGACGATCAGTTCCGCCAGAAATGGGACGCGGCGAAGGCCGACGGCAACACCGTTGCCGCGGGCGGTGCCGGATCGACCAATGCGGGGCTTCTCCTGGCGCCCGGAGTATCGGCTCGAACGAAGAACATCATCACGGCTGGCCAACTCACGAACACCTCTGCGGCGTTAAGGAGGCGGAGCGCATGGCAGCAAACGCTGGATAACGTTTTCCAGAAGGTCGATATCGTCGCCCTACCCACCCTTCAAAAAGCGCCGCCGCTGCTTCCCTTGCTCAACCTGGGTATAGGCGTTCTCGACGCGCGTGTCCTTCAGCTCCAGAACACCGTCGCCGTGAATTTCGCCGGCAACCCGGCCCTCGCGATGCCGATTCCGGCCACCCACCGATTCCGCGTTCCGCTTACCAGTTTGCAACTGGTCGGTCCGCGGTTATCCGAAGCGCAGCTCTTGAATGCAGGGAGAATTGTGGAAGAAGCGGTGAATGGACGCGAGGCGGTGATAGGGTCGAGAGGCACGGGCGAAAGTACGGCGGTCAAGAATGCGCCGCCTGGGACGACGAAGAAAAACCCGCGGGGGTAAATCCGCGGGTTTCTAGACTGTCAAAATCCGCGAACGAAACGGCGACTAATCGTCGTCATCATCATCGAGCTTATCCTTGGCCTTCTCCAAGGCGTCTTTCTTGCGCTCGATCTCATCTTTCATTTCCTCCTTGCGCTCTTTGCGAGCCTCTTTAACCGCGTGTTTTTCCTCACGCGTCAGGGGAGCTGTCGTCGTTGTCGTCGTCGTGGTGGTTTGCTTTTCACTCACTGCCGGCGCGGTGGTGGTCACCGGGACAGTTGTCGTCACCGGAGCAGTCACAGCGACGGGTTTACGGACCACGATCCGCGAGGCGACCAGGCGCTCCCCTGAGCCACTGTAATCGACGGCGAGCTGGCTACCGGGCGAAATCCGTTCGATTGCCACCGGCGCGCCGGCTTCATCCACAATCGTCGTTTGCTTGGTAACGGTGTAGCGCAACGGAGTCGAATTGGTTTCGGTTCTAACCACGACGGTCTGCGAATTGGGCACGTATTCTGTGAAAGCGCCGTTCGATGTCGTCACAGTCGTGGTCGTCTGCGCGAAGGCCCCGGGCGACGCGAGGCAAAGTCCAATGGCGAGCAAAGCCGCGCCAATTTTCGTAATGTTTGTCTTCATACAGGTGATTCGTGGGCGGGCCGGTGGCTGGCCCCGTCCGGCCAGGAATTTGGAATTGAACATTGCGCCTCGATGTACCGTCTGAATAAGAGCGCTCCCGATCGAATACCGGCCAAGAATTCGCGCACAAACGAATCTCAAGAGCGTCTACTGTTGCTGCAGGTACTTTGATGAAGTCTCTAATCCACCGCATTCTGGCCGTTGTTTTCGTGCTCTTATTGGTCAAGATCGCTTCCGCCGCGGAATCGGCCGACAGCCTGATCGACAAAGGCAGGGTGTTCGACCGAAAATTCCAGGCGAGCGAGGCGTTGCCGCTCTATCTGGCGGCCGAAAAGCTGGAACCGAAGAATCCGGACCTGCTCGTCCGGATTGCCCGGCAATATCGCTATCTGATGACAGACGCGGAGGATACCAAGGAAAAACTGCGACTTGGGCACCTCGCGCTCGATTATTCCGAGCGAGCCGCGGCCTGCGGACCAAAGGACTGCGACGCGCAGCTCGCGCCCGCGATCACCCTCGGAAAAATGCTGCCGTTCCTGCCCACCAAAGAACAAGTCTCTGCCTCTCCCCGCATCAAGGATTCGGTAGACAAGGCGCTGGCGATCGATCCGCGCAACGACAACGCCTGGCATATTCTCGGCCGATGGAACCGTGTCCTGGCGGAGATCAGCGGAGCAAAGCGATTTCTGGCCGGACTGGTTTACGGCCAGCTGCCGAAGGGCTCATTCGAGGAAGCCGAGCGAGACATGAAAAAAGCGATCGAGCTTAATCCCAAACGGCTCATGCACTACATCGAGCTCGGGCGGATTTACGGCCAAATGGGCAGAAAAGACGAAGCGCGGGAATTGATCAACAAAGGCCTCGGAATGCCCGACGCCGAGAAAGACGATCCCGAAACAAAACAACGCGCGCGGGAGACCCTGGCGAAACTCTAGGTCACGCGCCGGCTTCGACCGCCGCAGGCGTTGGCACCGCGGACCACTGCGGCAAATCCGCCAGCCCGCCGCCCATGAAGAGATGGTGCCAGAGTTGCGTCCCCGCGACCGCCATCAGACCCATCTCAACCGAAAGGCGCGGCAGCGAACCGGCCCGCATTTTGCGGAAGTCGGTCCGCCAGCGAGCCACGGCGGCGGGATCGAAATAGCCGGTCTTACGCAGCGATTCCTCGCTCAATAGCTGCGCGACAAACGGCGGCTCCGGTTCCATATGAAAGCTGTCCAGAGGCGCCCGGAAGATCACCTTGTGGCGGCGTGCCACCGATTTCGGCACCCAACGTTCCGCCAACAGACGCAGCAGGTGTTTGTCCCGGAACCCGCGCAGCCGCCAGCTTGGGTGCAGCTTCGCCAGAAAATCGAAGACGTCTTCGTCGAGGAACGGGTAGCGCACTTCGACGGAAGAATGCATTGCGACGCGGTCGCCCTTGGCCTGGAGGAGGTGCCCGGCCAAAAGGACACGGGCGGCAACCCAGACCCCGCGATGAAGCGGCGCCCATCGCTTGGCGCGCTCCAGCGGGAAATTTAATTCAGTCCACGGATTCGTCGGGCCGATCGCTTCGTGCATTGAGTCGCTGTAGAACCGTAACTTCGAAATCGCGAGCATTCCGTAGGCGTCGATCCAGGCGTTCTGTCCACCGACGGAATTCTCAACTTCGCGTCGCCAGGCGTTGGGAAAATGAGGGACCTTGTTCAGGCGGAGATAGGCATTGCGGGCGGCATGACTAAGCCCAAGACCGGGAATCAGGTCGAGATACCCCAGGAGCTTCGCCGCCTTGTACCAGGGATAGCCGACCAGCCATTCGTCCGCACCTTCGCCGGTGAGCACAACTTTTTGTCCGCAACTGTGGACTCGTCCGGAGAGCTGGAGAAGGGCGGCGCAGGCGGTGTCGATCACCGGTGCCTCGGCGGCGGTGATCAATTTTGGATAAGTTGCCAGCGCGTCTTCGTCGCGAAAATCCTGGACGATCGGCGGCTTGGCGCCGATGTGCCGCGCCGAAAGGCTGGCCGCATCGAGCTCATCGAGCTCGGGTTCATGCACGCGGACGGTGTAGGTATTGATGGCCGGCCCTTTAAGATGGCAGGCCAGCGCCACGATCATGCTTGAATCGACGCCGCCGGAAAGATAGGCGCCCACTGGAACATCCGCTCGCAATCGCTCCTCGACCGCCTGGAGCAAGATCCTCTCGAATTCGTCCACAAGTCGCTTCGGATCGTCCCCCCGTTCCTCCGAACCCTGATCCGGAAAATCCATCTCCCAAAACGCCCGCTCTTCCACCACCGGACCCGCGCCGTTCCCGTTGGCGGGAGTAATCCTCAGGCAATGCCCGGCGGTGAGAAGTTGGACGCCCTCGAAACAGGTTCGCGGACCGGGCACCGCTGAAAAGGTGAAGACGTGATCGATCCCGCGCCGATCGGGCCGGGCCGGGACCATGCCGGAAGCGAGCAATCCCTTGATTTCGGATGCGAAAAGAAGCCAGTCGTCCTGCCGCGACCAGAAAAGCGGCGCGATGCCGAAACGATCGCGTCCGATTTGGAGCTGCCGTCGTTTCTCATCCCAGAGCGCGATGGCGAATTGCCCCCGCAGGTGTTCCCACATGTGATCCCCGTAATCTTCCCACGAGTGGGGGATGATTTCGGTATCGCAATGAGTGACGAACCGGTGTCCGCGCGCCCTGAGCTCGTCCCGCCGTTCGACGTAATCGAACAGCTCCCCGTTAAAAACAACCGTGACGCTCCGGTCTTCATTGAAGATCGGCTGCTGGCCGTCCGCCAACCCGACGATGCTCAGCCGACGCGATGCCAGGCCGAGTCCCGGCCGAATGAGGAAGCCCTCCTCATCGGGCCCGCGATGCAACAGCGCCCGGGACATCCGTTGAATGCTTCCCTCGGGCACGGGACGCTGGCCCGCCAGATCGATCATTCCCGCAATGCCGCACATAATGTTCTCTTAATTCGAAGTTCCCCGGCCCGATAATCGTTTTTTCGCTGTCGGGCCGAATAATTAATGGAATTTTCCTGTCTACAGGTTAACTCAATAGCCGCGTGAGGATCGGCTGCCAGTGCCACCGGCCTCGTGGCCGGGCTCCAGAACATTTCTCGCTCGTTGCCATAGAAAATAGGTTATATCATCGGGCTTCACGGCGGCAGGCTGTTTATGCACAAAGATCGCATCGCTATCATCGGAATCGGATGCCGCTTTCCCGGCGGCGTTAACGACGCAGAATCTTTTTGGAAGCTGCTCGTCGAACGTCGGGACGCCGTCACCGAGGTGCCAGGCGATCGCTGGAATGTGGAGCGCTACTTCGACCGCGAGCCGGCGATCCCGGGCAAAACGTTTGTTAAGCGCGGCGGGTTCCTCGATCAGATCGACAAGTTCGACCCGCAGTTTTTCGGCATCTCGCCGCGGGAAGCGCCTTACGTTGATCCCCAGCACCGATTGCTGCTCGAGACCGCATGGGAAGCCATCGAGAACGCGGGTGTTATCCTCGACTTCGAGAAAGGGAGCGACATCGCGGTCTTCGTCGGCATTTCGCACAACGATTACCAGGGAATCCAAAGCACGGCGTTCGACCATTTCGGGATCGCGCCCCACACCGCCACCGGCAGCGCGCACTCGATTGCCGCGAATCGAATTTCCTACTGCCTGAATTTGCGAGGACCCAGTATCGCGATGGACACGGCGTGTTCGTCGGCCCTGACTGCGGTTCACGCCGCGTGCGAGCACATTCGGGCCGGGCGCGGCGACACGGCCCTTGCGGGCGGTGTAACGGTAATGATTACGCCCGGCGGATTCATCGGATTTTCGCAGGCTTCGATGCTCTCCCCCGATGGCCGATGCGCGGCGTTCGATGCGTCGGCGAACGGTTTTGTGCGGGGTGAGGGCGCGGGCATGGTGCTGCTGAAGCGCCTCTCCCAGGCGATCGCAGATGGCGATCCGATCCTGGGCGTGATCGTCGGAACCGCGGTCAATCAGGACGGTCACACGAACGGCATCTCGCTTCCGAGTGCGGAAGCACAAGCCCGGCTCGTCCAGGACGCGTGCAAAGATGCCGGGGTTTCGCCAGCGCAAATCGGATTTGTCGAGGCGCACGGCACGGGCACGGCGGTGGGCGATCCGATCGAGGCGCACGCCCTCGCGGAGGCTCTCTGCCAGGAGCGTTCGACGCCGCTTCCCATTGGTTCGGTCAAGACCAACATGGGCCATCTTGAAACGGCTGCCGGTGTCGCCGGTCTGGTGAAGGCGATGCTGGTTCTTCAGCATCGTGAAATTCCCGGCAGCGTTCATTTCTCTTCGCCGAGTCCACACATCGATTTCGATCAGCTCAAACTGCGCGTCCCGACCGACCTCGAGCCGTTCCCGGAAACGGATGGTGAACGCCTGGCCGGCATCAACTCTTTCGGATTCGGAGGCGCCAATGCGCACGTTATCCTGACCGAGCCGCCACCGGTTCCCCATGCGGATCACTCACATCTCTGGGACGACCGCGCCTGGCCGATTGTGCTTTCCGCCCGCTCGGAAGACGCTCTTCGCGGTTATGCCATGAAGCTGGCTTCATGGCTGACGGAGCGAGTGAATCTCAACGGCGATTCGCCCGTCTTGCCCGATTTGGCCTACACCCTCGGTCACCGGCGGAACCACCATGCGCATCGGCTCACGCTTGTCCCGCGCTCCATCGCCGAACTCATCCAGGAGCTCGATGCCTTCGCGATCAAGGAAGACAGCGTGAAAGTCCGGACTTCGTTCACGGCGCGGCCAGAGCACGCGCCGCGCGTCGCATTCATCATGAGCGGACAGGGACCGCAATGGTGGGGCATGGGCCGTGAACTGATGCAGCATGAGCCGGTCTTCCGTCACGTCATCGAGCAATGCGACGCGGCGTTGCAAGGAGTCGCGACCTTTTCGCTTCTGGAAGAACTCGGCCGCGCCGAAGAAGCTTCACAACTGCATCGCACTGAGATTGCGCAGCCTGCCATTTTCGCGATGCAGGTCGGCCTGGCCGAGCTGTGGAAATCGTGGGGCGTGCATCCCTCCGCCGTCCTCGGCCATAGCGTCAGTGAAATCGCGGCGGCCTGCGTTGCGGGTCTGTTCTCGCTCGAACAAGGCGCGCGCATCACGGCTTTGCGCGCGCGCTTCATGGAGGGTTGCGCGCGAGGCGAAGGGAGGATGCTCGCGGTGGGACTGGGCGAACAGGAAGCTCAGTCGCTGATCGAAAAGCACGACGCCACGGTTTCGATCGCGGCCTTCAACGGTCCGCGCTCGCTCACCCTGGCCGGTCCGCGCCATTCCATCGAAGCAATCTTTTCGGAACTCGAGACGCAGGGCGTCTTCGCCCGGCTCGTTCGGGTCGATCACCCGTTTCATCACGCGATGATGCAGCCGGCGGCGGACGCGCTCGAAAATGCGCTGACTGATCTTGCTCCTCAGCCCGAAACCGTTCCGCTCTTCAGCACTGTCACCGGCAACCGTCTTAATGGGAACGCGGGCGACGCGACCCATTGGGCTCGTGGCGTCCGGCAACCCGTGCAGTTTGCCCCAGCGATCAACGCGATCGCGGACTTCGGCGTAGACATCTGGTTGGAACTCGGCGCGCATCCGGCCCTCGCTCATTCCATCGCGGAATGTCTGGCCGGCCGGAACGGTGCGAAACCGGTTGTGATCTCTTCGGTGCGCCGGGAACGCGAACACGAGTCGCTGCTTGAGGCGGCAATGGATCTGCATCGCGCCGGAGTGGCGCTCGATTTCAAAGCCATGACGCCCTCGCGGCGTCTCCTTTCACTGCCCGCCTACGCGTGGGATCGCAGCCGCTGGTGGAACGAAGCTGCCGACTGGCGCGAAAGCCGGCTCGGAGCGGGCGGACGCGGGATGCTCGACGCGCGCCTGCCGCGCGCGACTCCCACCTGGACCGCCCGGCTCGATAGCCGGCACATGGCGTTCCTTAAAGATCACAAGGTCGAGAACCACGTTATTTTTCCCGCGGCGGGATTTGTCGATTTGATCCTGGAAGCCGGCCTTCAGCTTTTCGAAGGTCAGCCGTTCGTGGTCGAAGATTTTGAAATCCGCAAACCGCTGATCCTCGCCGACCCAGCCGCCGGGGTTCAGCTCGAGATTTCGTATGAGCCGGCCGATCGCACTTTCACGATTCAGAGCCGCTTCGATCAAGGCGCGTCCTGGTCGTTGCATGTGGTGGGCTCAATGCGCGGAGAGCGCACGGAATCCGGCTTTGCCACTTCGACTTTTGAGACGGAAAGCAATCGCGCGGCCGACAATCTGAAGCCGGTCGATATCGACGCGTTCTATCGTTATATGAACGATCTCGGCCTGCGTTACGGCGACGAGTTTCGTTCCGTGCGCGAGCTCTCGGCGGCCCAGGGAATTTCGGCGGGGCGGGTGACGCTTTCGGAAGCGAGTTCCTCACGGGCGGGCGAATATCCGCTGCACCCGGTCCTGCTCGATGGCGCCTTGCACGTATTTTCGGCGGGGCGCGCGACGGTCGAGGCGCGCGGATCGCAGCTCAAGCTGCCGGTGCGGTTCGGTCGCATTCTTTTCCTGCACTCGCCCGGAGCATCCACCCGAGTCCGGGCCAGCGTGCTCGAATGTAACTCTGAGTTCGTTGAAGGACGGATCGGACTCTACGATGACGCCGGAAAACCGTGCGTCCTTATCGACGGATTCCGCGCGATCAGCGTGGCTGGCGTGCGGCGCGATACCTTGGGCGGCACCCGCGACGTTCTGTACCATATAGATTGGGAGCGGACACCGGCGGCATCGAAACCGGCCGCCTTGGAGCCTGTGCCGCTGCGCCGCCTGCGGGACGTGGCGCAAGCAGCTCTGGACGACGTGATTGCGGTCCGTGGACGTGACCGGTTGATCGGGGTGATTGCTGCCCAGGATGATCTGGCCGCGCTCCTGCTTTGCGCCGGGCTCCGCGAGATGGGCGCGGAACCAGGAGTAGATATTACCGCCGGCACTTTGCGCGTCGCCGAGCAAATGCGCCCGGTGTTCGAACAGCTGATCTTGAAACTGGAAGAGCGCGGCCTTCTGGAGCGAGCTGAAAGCGGCTATCGCCCGACCGCGGCATTCGGAAAGGCGGCCGATTCCGCATCGGCAATGCAGCGTGGTTTCATCCAGCGGAATCCCGGTCATTTGCCCGAAGTTCTGCTGATCGCCGCGACCTGCGCCGAGCTGGGTTTAATCTTGCGCGGCGAAAAGGATGCGATCCAGGTTCTCTTTGCCGGCGCGGGCGCAGAACATCTCGAACAGTTTTACGGTGACGGGCTGCTTACGAGTCACTGGCTCGCGGCCATCGCCGCGGGAGTGCAGGAAGGGGCGCGCGCGCTGCCCGAAGGCCGAGGGTTGCGAATTCTGGAAGTCGGCGCGGGGACCGGCGGCCTGGCCGCCCAACTTCTGCCTTCGCTCGAACGCGGTCTCCACTCTTACACCTTCACCGATGTCTCGGCCGGTTTCTTCCCGGCAGCGCTGCAAAAACTTACCGCCTTCCCCGAGGTTGAGACGAAGGTTTTCGACCTCGAAAAACCTGCTGCCGAACAGGGCTTTGAGCCCGGCTCATTCGACTTCGTGGTCGGAACGAACGTGCTGCACGCCGCGGCCGATGTGCGCGCCGCTCTGCGCAACCTTTACGATCTGCTAGCGCCCGGCGGTTCGCTCTTCTTCATGGACGTGGCCACGCCGCAGCTCTGGACGGAAGCGGTCTTCGGCCTGACGAGCGGATGGTGGCGGTTCACCGATCGCGATTTGCGCAGCGTCCATCCGCTGCTCGGGCGTTCGCAGTGGGAGACTCTTCTCCGTGAGGCTGGCTTCAGCGAAACCGCTTCGCTCCCCGGACTGATGGGCCGCTACGGCGAAGGCCAGATTGGAATTCTTGGACGCAAGCCTGGCGACGCTCCGGCCGTAACCGAGTCCATCGCTCAGGTTCCGGCGGAAAAATCCTGGCTCATCTTTGCGGACGAGGGCGGTTTCGGAAAATCATTGGCCGACCGGCTGGGCGCGGCCGGCGCTCGTTGCCAGACTGTTCGCCGCGGAGCTGCTTTCAGCTCGTCGGAGGTCGACGGCTTCACGATCCGACCGGAAACGCCCGGAGACTGGCGGCAACTTTTCGAAACGTTCATCGGCAACGCCGACTTGGAACGGATCGTCTACCTGTGGAACCTCGACGAAGGCTTCGATGATGAAGCCCTGTTCGGGACCGACGCGCTCCTTCACCTCGCCCAGGCGCTCGAAACGGTTCTGCCGACAACGAAACTGCGCATCGACGCGGTGACGCGCGGCGCGCAACCGGCGGGACGCGACGAGAAACCAACGGCGGTCACGCAAGCTCCCGCTATTGGTTTGCTGCGGGTCATTCAAAACGAGTACCCGAACTGCACCTGCCGCGGGATCGATCTCCCGCCGGCAAATTCCACCGCCGATTTGGATCTGGTTTGGAACGAGTTGCTGCGCACCGAAGCCGATCGCGAAGTCGCTCTCCGAGGCGAAGCGCGCTACGTCCAGAGATTCGATCGCGGGCGTCCCTCGATCCAACGCGATCTCGATCGCGGTGTCCCTTTGCGCCTGGAATCACGCGAGCGCGGTCATCTCGACGCCCTGAAATTTGTTCCCTTCGCTCCTCCGGAGTGCGCTCCGGGCGAAGTCCTGATCGATGTTAAAGCCGCCGCCATGAATTTCCGCGACGTGCTCAAGGCGCTCGCGCTTTATCCGGGGGAAGCACCGGATGCCCGAATCTTCGGAGACGAGGTGGGCGGGGTGGTGAAGGCAGTGGGCTCGGAGGTGAGTCATGTCAAGGTGGGCGATCGCGTCTTTGGCCTGGCCGTGTTCGGACTCTCCACTCAAACCACGGCGCGCGGGGGCAACGTGCGGAAGATTCCGGCCAACCTTTCCTTTGACGAAGCGGCGACAATTCCGGTCGTGTTCATGACGTCGTGGCACGCGCTGAAAAATGTCGCGCGAGTCCGCAAAGGTGAGCGGGTGCTCATTCATGCCGGCGCCGGCGGCGTCGGCATGGCGGCGATCCAGATTGCCCATTATTTGGGGGCCGAAGTCATCGCCAGCGCGGGCAGCACGGTGAAACGCGAGCTCCTGAAAACTCTCGGCGTGAAACATGTCATCGACTCGCGCCGCGGTGATTTTGCGGAAGCCGTCATGGAGCTTACCGATCGCCGGGGCGTCGACGTCGTGTTGAATGCGCTCGCCGGCGAAGCGATTCCCATGGGCCTGTCCTGCCTCGCCGAGTTCGGCCGCTTCGTTGAGATCGGCAAACGCGACATTTACCAGAACTCGCGCATTCCGCTCCGGCCGTTGCGGCGCAACGCCTCCTTTCACGTCGTCGCCATGGACGCGGTCTTTGCGGGCGACGAATCGCTGACCCGCGAGATGCTCGCAGAAATCTCCGGGCTGGTGGAGCAGGGCGCGCTGCGTCCTCTGCCCTTCCGTTCCTTCCCGGCCTTCAATGTGGATGCGGCGTTTCGGCTCATGGCCGGCGGCAAGCATATCGGGAAGGTCATCGTCTCTTTCCCCGAAGCGTTCCTGCCCCGGCGCGGCGAGCCAATCGCCCCGAAATTCGAGATCAAATCGGACGGCTGCTACCTGATCACTGGCGGATTTGGCGGGTTCGGCAAAGTGCTGGCCAACTGGCTGGCGCAATCTGGCGCGCGCCATCTCGTCCTCTCCAGTCGCAGCGGCGCGGCCACGCCGGAAGCCGAGGCGTTTGTCCAGAGCCTGCGCGATCGCGGAATCGAAGTGCAGGTTGTGAAAGCCAATGCCGGATCGACGGAGGACATTTCGCGGCTGTTCGCTGAAATTCGCCAGGCCGGCCAGCCGCTTCGTGGTGTCTTTCATCTCGCCATGGCGATAGACGATGCCGTGCTCGCGAAACTGAACCGGGATCGAATGGCCACGGTCATTCGCCCGAAGGCGCTCGGCGCCTGGTTGCTCCACGAAGCCACGCGCGATATGCCGCTGGATTGCTTCGTCATGTTTTCGTCGATCTCCTCGATTTTCGGGAATCCGGCGCAAGGCAATTACGGAGCCGCGAATGCATTTCTCGATTCGCTCGCGCACCACCGGCGCGCGCTGGGTCTGCCGGCGCTGACGATCAACTGGGGCGTCCTCGGTGGTGAGGGATACGTCGCCCGCAATGAGCGCGTCGCTGAGTTCCTGGCCAAACAGGGCACCACGGAATTGTCCCCTGGCGAAGTGATTTCGATTCTCGAATCGTCCCTCCGCACGGCCAGCACCCAGGTCGCCGCCATCCGCGTTGATTGGGCGAAATGGAAAAGTTTCTTCCGGGGCTCGCAAGCCAACCCGCTCTACGAGCGCATCTTTTCCGCGGTCGAGGGCGACGACAGCGGCGGCGTCACCAGTGACTGGCGAAACCGGATCGAGTCGGCCGCGCCTGCGGAAAAGGAAGCAGTGATCGCACAGGCCGTGCGGGAGGTTGTCGGTTCCGTTCTTCGCGTGAAACCGGACACGCTGCGTGACGACCAACCGCTTACCGATCTCGGTCTCGACTCACTGATGGGCGTGGAAATTGAAAACTCACTCGAAGCCGCCATCGGCGTCGCGCTTCCACCGACCAGCCTGATGCGAGCGCGCACGATCGGACAGATCGCGGCGTTGATGCTGGCGCACCTGGGAGGTGGCGCGCCGACCGCAGCCACGCCCGCAATGGCTGCCCCTCAAACCGCCAACGAGGTCAACGGGGTTGCGGACGAGATCGATTTCGACGTTCTTTCGGACGAAGAGATCGACGGCCTGATTGGCGGCCGCGGAGGAGATCCTTCGGTGGAGGCGATTTCGCATGTCTGAGGGAAAACAGGCTCGTTTCAAGCAATGGATTGAGAGCGGCGACGCGCAGCTCCATCCCCAGACATTTTCCCAGCGCGAGCTGTGGGAAACCTCGCCCGCGCCGCCCTCGGACATTTCGAACCATATTTGCTGCGTCCTTCATATTGGCGGGCTGATCTCGCAGGAGGATTCTTTGGCAATCTTTCAGCGAGTGGTGGATCGGCAGGAAGTCTTGCGCCTTTCGTTTTTGCCGGGAAAAAACGGGCCGGTGCAGTTGATCCGGAAGCACAGCCAGCCGGTGATCCGGTTTCGCGACATTTCGCCGCAGACGTCCGCGGGCGAGATGGAAGAGCTCGAGCGCCAAACCTTTTCCCAGCCCTTCGATCTGCTCCAGGGTCCCCTCTACAGACTCGACATTCTGCGCCGTGCTCCCGACGACCAGTTGATGGTATTCGCGATTCACCACGCGATCGCGGATGGCTGGAGCCTGGGCGTTTTGGTTGAGGATCTGGGCGCCGCTTATCTCCAACAGCGCGCGGGCGGAGAAGATAAACTGCCGTCCGTTCCGACTTCTTATTCCGCGTGGGGCGCTGCCGAGAGGGCCTTCTGGCAACCGGCCGAGCTGGAACCACGGATCGCTTTCTGGAAATCCCGCCTCAGCGGAATCAAGCGCCTGTGGAGCATACCGGAGGAATCCGACGTCGTTTTTCGGCCGCGCCGCCTGGTTGCGCTCCTGCCCGTGGAGATCAGCGGAGCGGTCAAGGAATTGGCTCGCCGCAGTGGCGCCACTCTTTTTAGTACTTTGCTGGCCGCGTTTCAGGTGACGCTGTCGCGCTGGACCGGCGCCGAAGACATTGTCGTGGGAACACCGGTCGCAAATCGAACGAAACCGAATGTTCGCGAGACGATGGGATATTTCTCCGGGGTTGTGCCACTGCGGGCTCAGGTCGAAAGAGACCGCCCGTTCTCCGAGCATTTACGAACGGTTCACGAATCCACGGTCGACTCGTTTGCCAACGCGGTGCCGTTTGCCGAGCTCGTCCGCGCGCTGGACGAGCGTCCGTCGCCAAAGTACAACCCGATTTTTCAGGTCCGGTTCGCCTTGCAGAATCATCCCGTGCCCGATTTCGAGATTCGCGGGCTTTCTCTGAAGCTAAGAATGCGCTCGACCGGAACGCCCCGGTTCGATTTGGGCTGCGAAGTTACGGAACGCGGCGATGAGCTCGAAGTCGTCTGGCTATTCCGCGAAAATCTTTTTTCCCAACCTGAAATTGAAGAACTGGGACGTTTATTCCGAACGGTGCTCGAAAACGTCTGTCACGTTCCCGAACGTCAAACTGCCGCCCTGACGAGCTGAAATGGTTAGCCTGGCCCTCGAGATCGAAAAAGCTCCGACCCTGCGAGAGGAGCATCCCATTAACAGTGTCGATTTTCAGACGCTGGTCTTCCTCCTTGCCCTCTGTGAGATCGCAATCTGGGCGGCAGTCTGGAAGGGATGGCTTTGGTTAGCTGCACCGCTGGTCCTGGTCGCTGCGCATCTCATGCACGGATTGCTCATCGGCTTTCATGAAGCCTCCCACGGCCTCCTGCGAAAGAGCCGGCGATTGAATGAATTCGATGGCGTCCTTATCGGAATTTTCAGCTTTCTCCCGTTCAATCTCTACCGGGTGGTGCATCAGCGGCACCACATGTATCTCGGCACCGAGAAGGACACAGAGCTCTGGCCCTTCGTCCTGCCCCGAATGTCCCGTTGGAAGCGCGGCCTGTCCGCTTTCCTGGAATTGACCGTCGCGTTGTTCTATTCGCCGATTATCTTCTTTCGCGTTTTCTTCGAGCAGAACTCACCGGTTCGGAGCCGGAAGGTAAGGCGCCGAATTTGGTTCGAGCTCGCGCTCTCCTTCGTCTCTTGGACGGCGATCCTCACGGCGGTCGCGCTTTTTGGGGTCTGGAAATATTTTGTCTGGATTTACCTGGCGCCGGCGATGATTGCGGCCAATCTCCAGACCTGGCGGAAGTACGTGGAACACCTGGGACTGATGGGGAACACGGTCAACAGCTCCACTCGCAGCATCGTGCCGAAGAGCTGGCTCGGGCGGATCTTCGCTTACACGCTGCTCCACGAGCCGTATCACGGCGTGCATCATGAAAATGCCGGGCTGCCGCATCGCGTCCTGCCGCAGTTCACCGCGATCCTGGAGCCAAAGGAGCCGGGCGACGTGGCTCCCTTCATCAGCTATCGGCAGGCGCTTCCGGATGTGATTCGCAGCCTGGGCAATCCCCGCGTCGGCGCTCAATGGCGCGACGCCTCACGGAACGGGCAGCCGGTCTCGTGAGTAATCACGAAACACCCGCGGCCTTGCCGTTTGTCTTCGAAGCGGCCGGGCTCACCAAGGATTACGACGACGGCCAGGTGCAGGCCTTGCGCGGCGTGGATTTCCAGATTCGCGATGGCGAGTTTGTGGCGATTGTTGGCCCAAGCGGCAGCGGGAAGACTACTTTGCTCCAGATGCTTGGCTCGCTCGATCGACCCAGTTCCGGAACCCTGAGATACCGGGGAAAGTCGTTGCTCGACGATTATGATGCCTCGACCTACCGCGCCCGCGAGATCGGCTTCATCTTTCAATCCTTTCATCTGCTCCCCACGTTTACCGCGATCGAGAACGTCCAGATTCCGATGTTCGAAGGTCGCGAGTCGCGCGCGAAGCGGACGGCTCGGGCTCGCGAACTATTGAACGCGGTCGGATTGGAGAAGCGAGTGGACCATTTTCCGGCGAAACTTTCCGGTGGAGAACGTCAGCGCGTCGCCATTGCCAGAAGTCTCGCTAATTCGCCTTCGGTCCTTCTGGCCGACGAACCCACCGGGAATTTGGATACCGAAAACGCCGCGCTCATTCTCGATCTTTTGGTCAATCTTCAGCGCGAACGCCGCATGACGATGATCCTGATTACCCACGATAGGATTGTGGCTCGGCGAGCCTCGCGCGCCGTTCAGATGACAGATGGCCGGGTTGTTTTCGACGGTGAGCCATCGAATCTTCCCGTGCGTTCCTGAAATGACATTTTTCAACGTAGTCACGCGCGGTCTGCAACGCCGGCCGGTCCGGACCGGATTGACTCTTTTGGGCATCGCGGTGGGTATTGCCGCGGTGGTGGCGTTGATCGGCTTGTCCCGGGGGCTGCTCACCAGCTGGACCGCCGGCATGAAGTCCCGCGGGACCGACATCGTCGTGCACAACATGCGCGGTTCATTGACTCCGAAGCCGTTCCCGGCTTCGACCCGCGATCGCATTGCGAACCTGCCGGGCCTGGCCGGAACGAGCCAGGGCCTGGTGGAATTGATGAGCATCGAAAAAGCCGAATTGATGGTGATATCGGGGCGCGAATGGGGTGGGTTCACCTGGGGTAACCTGAAACTTGTTTCCGGCCGCCTGCCGAATGATCAGAACGAGCGGGCTGTGGTTCTGGGCACTTCCGCGGCGGACGTGTTGAAAAAGAAAGTGGGGGACACCGTTCAGATCGAAACGGAAGAGCTGGCTGTGGTCGGCATCGCCGAGGGCGGGGCCTTTGTCGAGAACGGCTCGATCATTCTTTCTCTGCCGCTGCTCCAGCAGATCACCGGGAACCACGACCAAATCAGCGCGATTGACGTGCGGGTGGCTCCCGGGACCGATGACGTGGGAATCCGGAAGCTCTGCGACGAAATATCGAGAAAAATTCCGGAAGCCCACGCCGAGCCCGCGAGCGAGCATCTGGTGAACACGGAGGGCTACCGCGTGATCAACGGCATGAGCTGGGGCACGTCGCTTCTGGCGGTGCTCGTCGGCGTGCTGGGCGTAACGAACACCATGCTGATGAGCGTATTTGAACGAAAACAGGAGATCGCGGTTCTGCTGGCCCTCGGCTGGAGACGAACCCGGATCGTGAAGATGATCTTGTTGGAGTCGGCCATGCTCGGGCTCCTCGGTGGGATCATTGGCGTGGGCCTGGGCGTTGTCGGTGTTCAGCTGATGAAATCCGCGCCCGCCATCCGGGGCCTGCTGGAGCCGGACCTCAGCGTCAATCTTATCGTGATGGCCGTTGGCATCTCGGTCTGCGTCGGCGTCCTGAGCGGCTTCTACCCGGCCTGGCGAAGTTCGCGCCTGACGCCGAGCCTCGCCTTGCATGGCTGAAGAAAAAGGAGAAAAGGCTCGTCAGAGCGTTACTGTCATTCGTCACAACATGTCACACGTCACACGTCACCGTTCACACGCCTGCCACGCCGAAGCACAGCGAAGGCGGGTCACATCCCTTATTTTCGCCGCAATTTTCCTCGCGTTCCCGATCCTGGCCGGCGCGGCCGAAAATGGCTCGGAGCTGGCGGCCAAGCTCAGGGCCAAGGAGAGCGGTTCGTCGTTCGTGCGGATTCGGATGCAGGCCGGCGGCGATACCCTCCAGGTGCAGATCAAGTCTCGGGTTTCCGCCGCTACCACCGATATCGTTTATCAGATTCTTTTTCCGAAAGAACGGAAAGGTGAATCGGTGCTGCTCCACCGCTCCGGACACAAATTCACCGGGACACTCCTCAAGCTGCCCGACACTCTTAAATCGATTGGGGCGGGGGAGATGAGTCAGCCCCTTTTTGGCAGCGAGCTTTCCTACGAAGACATCATCGATAGTCCTTTCGCCTGGAGCCAGCAGACGATCGTCGGCACGGAAAACGTGGGCCGCTTTGCCTGCCAGATTCTGGAATCGAAACCCGATAAAGACTCCAGCTCCTCTTACGCGAGTGTGAAAAGCTGGATTGATCCAAGCCGGATGGTGCCGCTCCAGATCGAGAAATACGACAGCTCAGGCAAAGTCGTTCGACGCATCAACATCACCCGCATGTTGCTCGACGGAGGCGACTCGCTCCCGGCCGATCTGGAGGTTTCCGGGCCCCGTGGTTCCGTCACCCACATAACCGGGTCGAGCATTAAGCGCGGTCCCAGTTACGCGGACGCTCAATTCACACCGGAGGGTCTCAAACAGCTCGAGGCCCCTGCGAAGTAGGCTGCGGGTAAGCAGGGTAGCGCGGGAGCGTGCCTGGAGGGATTCGAGCGGCGGCCGAAAGAAATAGCTTGCCAGCTTGACGCGGCTTCTGCTTTAACCCTCCGCCAGTGAGCCCCAATTCCCCAGGAAGTTGGCCTTTGTGACCATCCGTATTTCCCGTCCCGACCCATCAGTCGGGAGTGTCTCTCTCGCTCCATTTCCTTCTTCGGACTCTGGGCAATTTCCCGGAAACGCAGCCTAATAATCCATCACCTCTTATGTTAAGAATCTCTCACCTTAGATATTGTTTTTTCGTTCTCTTCCTTTTCGTATGGAGGGCGAATGCTCCAGCGCAAGAACCGACGCCGTTGCTCCCGCCCATACCGGCTGTGATGCCACCCGAACCACCCGACCCCGACAATCTGCCCGCGCCGCCACAAGTCGAATGGCAATCGTTAAATCCCAAGGGCGAAGAAGAGGTTACTCCCGCCGAACCAATAGACGCCCCTGCTCCGCAAGCGGAAGTAGCGGTCCCTCCGCCCCCACCGCCAATCATTGAAATTCCGCTTTCCGTCGGCCCGAGTGCTACTGAAATTGAGCTGTCCAAACCCGAGGTTCAAATCTGGCGACAAGAATCCGAATCGCCTCAAATTCCCGAGCGCAGGTCCAACAAGTTGGACCAGGCTTACGTTACGGGAACCGAGCCAGTCTGGCTGAGGGCGCAATTTGATCCGCGGGCCGCTGGCAAGAGCGTTCACGTTAGGCCGGGCCGAGGGATGACGCTCAATCCTCCCGGGGCGGTTCTGACGGTTTCAGAGAATGGAGATTGCCTGGTGCTTGCCCAACTGGCGAACGGAGTAAATCGCAGTCACATCATCTTCTACTGCCAGGGCATGAAGACAGTGCTGCCGGTAGTGCGAGCGTCGATCGAAACAGTAATAGAGGCCGAACAGGAGACTGGAGGTGGACATTGAGACCGCGCGTTATTTCAGTTTTGGCCCTCCTATTCTTGTTCGCCACGGGAATCAGAAGCCTTCTGGCCGTAGCGGCGCCCGAGCCTACGCCTGATCAGAATCCCGAAGGGAATACCGGTGCGCTCAAAGGCCAAGTCACGACTGGCGGAAGCTATGATGCCCACAGCGGCAACGCCACCCGCATTGTTAACGATCTGCACGTCCCCGGTGCACTCGGAACGTACGGACTCGATTTCACCCGCTATTGGAACTCAGTTCATTGCGACGACAACGATGAAGCGGCCGAGTGGCCGGTGGACTTTGGGGAATCCGGTTGGTCGCACTCCTGGAAATGGACAGCCGTGTACGACGACACAGAAATCTTGGGCGACGGTGAAAGCGGACTGCAACGAACCTGGATAACGGCTATCACCATCACTTATCCCGATGGCCACGCCACCAAATTCAAGATATACCGCGTAAATTTTGGACCAGGCGCGCAACCCTTGCGGATGGGCCCACCGTATGATCCCGCACGTGGTGAAAGGGACTGGCCCGCGCTCGGTAGAACGGTTCACGATCACCTGGCAGAGATGGACTACAACGGATATGATTTCTGGCTACGTCGCGGTGACGGCGGCACGGTCCATTTTACAGGAGGACCGATAAACTATCAAGCGACAGAGGTTATTGATCCTCATGGCCTAATAACGACACTAGAATACGACCAAGGATACCTCAAGAAAGTAAAGCAAGACAACCGATGGCTGACGCTGACTTGGCACAACTATGCGGACTACACAGTGCCGTTTATCGCAAAAGTGGAGACGGGCGGTGATGCCGCTGGGCAGGAAGTCAATTTCGGTTACAACGCAGTCGGCGGTTATCAAGTGCTGACGTCGGTGAGTTATCCAGATCAGCCAAACCCAGGCCAAACCACGAGTGCGGTCTACACCTACGGATACTGCCTGGGCGATACGGAGCCATGTCCCGGCGAACCACAGTCGTCCTGGCCCAATCTGAAAACGGCCTATGACCCGCATTTTGCCGGAGCGATGACGAAGATTAGGTACAATTACGGCGGCGGTTATTGTTTTAGTAATGGGCCAGGGCCGACGCCTCCGCCAAGTTACTTTGACAACGTCTTTTTCAACACCCCAGAAACCATCGCCGAAGAGAAAAGCGACAGCGGCGCTATGGTGTCTAAATGGACGAGCGGTTGCGGCGGCGAGCGCTTCGACTACAACGGCATCGGCGGGATGCGGAAGTTTTATTTTGGACATTCCGCTAACGATCCTGAAATCGGTGCCGGTCAGGGCTATGAACTGATGAAAGTGACAAATTTCACCTTCCCGTGGACCGTGTCGCCAATCTCCCGAAAGCAACTAGGGAATGAGCCATCGAAGGCGTGGGATGGCAGACACAATTACACCAACTTCGTCTGGGCAGACGCCAGTGGCAGCCCGTCTCAGATCGACTACATGGATGGGGGCCATTACGAGTACGACCGGGTCCACCCCTCCGCAGGGACTTCGCCGCTCGCCCCGATCATGCACAACCCGGACCCCCACTTTCTTTTCACCAAGAATGAAAATGGCTTCCCAACAACGTACGTTCGGGACGGGCGAAGGCGTGTTACGGACATTTTTTATCCCGACGGCAGCTCGGAACACTACCTCTACAATGAGTGGAATCAGGTCACCAGCCACACCCTCCCTAGTAACGCCGTCAACACCTACGTCTACGACGCGCAACACCAGCTTGTCCGAGAATACAATAGCGTGGATAATCCTTCGGGCTCAGGCCCTGACTTCAAGGAGTACAGCTATTATGGCCCGGGTGACTCCCATCCAGAATGGACCGGTCTGGTAAAGACAATGAAAGATGGGCGGGCGCGCGCGAGCGGCGCTCTGTTCTCAACCAGAATGACGTACAATGGCCGTCAGCAAGTAATGACGGTCGAGTACGCCTCGCTCGGTAGCACCTACCCCACCGTTCACTACGAGTACGATGCCGACGGAAATTGCACCGCTATCATTGATGAGATGGGACATCGGAAGGAATACACCTACGATTCCTACCGGCGTTGCACGTCTTGTACCGAGTGGCTCTTCGCGCCTAACTGGAATGGTTCGGGCACTCAGTACTCGCGTCGGTGGGACTGGGTATACGACCGCGTGATAAAGGACGGGGGGCTACCGGGGCAAAACCCGCAATACCCTGCCTCCGCCCACACGAAGAACGAATGGCGCGCTCAGATCGAGCCCGTGTTCAACGCGCTTGGGGAGCGCCGGACGACAACGCGAGAACACGATCTAGAGAATCGGATTGTCACCGAACAGACAGGGTGGATTCAACCCAGCTCCCTCCCCATCGGGAATTGGTATGCCAGCGCCGACATTGAAACCCACCGGTTTAGCTACGACGAGAACGGGCAGAAACATACGTATACCGATCCGTTGAGCCGGGTGACTACCTATACTTACGACACTCGTAACCGCCTCAAAGATACAATCGAACCGAAGCGGCGGAATCAAACGGTCTATCCCACAACCACGATCGATTACTGGCCGACGGGAGATAAGAAGAAGGTAACGTTCCCCGACGGCCGGTATCAAGAGTGGCTCGATTACGATGCTTTTGGCCAGCCCGGGCGGTTTGTTGATGAGCACCAGCAAACCACCAATCTGGAATATTGGCCTTGGGGCCCGATGAAGAAATTAGCGAAGGTAACGACTCATCGGACTAAAGACGATCAGGTGGTGGAGCACCAGGAGACCCGTTTTTACTACGACCTGACGGGCCGGGCCCAGAGCACGTATTTTCCAGATAACACTTACGAAGCTACCGCATATGAGTTTGGGCAGGTGCACCTGTTGAAGACACGCAAGTACCAGCTCAAGACGATTGAATATGACGCGCGCGGTCGGGAGGTATCAAATAGTTTCAGCCTGGAGCCACAGGCCCATCCTTCGACGCCCTTGGCCCCCGGAATTGCCCGGGTTTGGGATTCCGCAAATCGGCTCACCAGCATCGCGAACAGTGTCTCCACGATCCAATTCGGCTACGACGACGCGGACCAGGTATTGTGGGAAAATGACAACGTGGTCGGAATGAGTGCGCCTGCGCAAATCAACTATTTGCGCTATCCCAGCGGCGAAGTGGCGCACATGCAATATCCGAACGGGACATGGATGCGTCGTGATTATACGGCGCGCGGACAGCTCCAATTCGTGCAGGACAGTTCAGGGCAACAGCCAATTCATTACTATTACCTTGCGGATGGGAAAGTGGACTACCAGGTTTACGCGAACGGAGTGATGAGCAGCTTCGGATACGACGGCCGCGGGATGATCGGCTCGGTCCAGCATCGAAATGTAGCAACCGGCCACGACTTGGCGAAGCGGGATTATTGGCGGGACAACCGAGACCGGATTACGGCTTGGAAGCGGGGAACTGACAACTATTACAACGAAATGGAGGACGGACGCGGGGATCGGTTTGCGTACGATGACGAGGGGCAATTGACCGGTGCCTCCTATCGCGCCGCCAACCCCGAGGGTACGCCTAGTGGAGCCGTTCGGACCGACAGTTTCCAGTATGATGAGCTGGGAAATCGGAAGGGATTGAACTATGTGGCGAGTCGCGCAGCGTGGATGAACATGAAGCGGCGCGATGGCAATGGGCTGAATCAGTACGAGAGCTGGGACAACGACCATGACCACCCGCCCCCTTACGATCCACTCCATTGGGGAAGCGGCATATTCTACGACGACAACGTTAACACAGGCCCTCCAAATCCGTGGGTTTTCCCGGGCAACGGGATTCTCATGCAGGATGGGTACGTGACCGCGGGCTTCAACGCGCTCAATCAGCCGACGGCGATCTGGAGCAAGATTTATCAAAACACTTCGAACTGGATGTACTTCGGGTACGATCCGCTGGGGCGTTGTGTAAAAAGATGGGTCAGTGACTCATTTAATAAT
>DATENU010000003.1 GCA_035274845.1 Chthoniobacterales bacterium | reverse complement strand
CGGTGGGGGCGGCGGTGGGAAACGTCACTCCCGAACTGGCCAAAGTATCTATCTCGGCCGTCGTCATGATTTCAATGGGAATCCTTTTCAAAGCGGGATCGAAGCTCCCGGAGATATACGCCGATGAGATGTCGAAAGGCTCCCTGGAGAGGACGAGATCGATCTGATTCTGGGCTGCCGTTTGAGCTTCGCTGTAAAGGCGGGAAGTGACCGCGTAGGTATTGATCGAGTTAAACCCTATGTAGCAGCCGGCCGCCATAACCCCGAGCACAGCCAGGGCGATCACCACCTCAACGAGGGTAAATGCGGCTCGGGCGATGGGGGCAGCGTCCTGAAGACCATGCGGGGTTCTGGAATGGCGCAGCGGCAACATTATAATTGCCATAAGCAGGACGCATGCCGGTTTGTCCGGGGGAGGCCATGTGCCGGCTGGGCAAGGAGCACGCGTGTCCGGTACCCCTTTTGCTCAAAGCAAGTAATGATCCTGATGCATTCCCGGCCGAAGGAGCAGCGAGAGGCTGTTCGCAACCTCGTTCATACCGTCCTGACCCGGGACATGGGAACCTTCAACCCGGACCGCTTCAAGGACTGGATCAAGGAAATTGACGCCCGATTCCGGAAAGTGGGGTTGACCCTGACCTTCCAAATCAGGAATCGATCGGTCCACTTCACCATCAAGGAAATGCGATCCGGGCGCACCGCATTCAAATTTACCGCTTCCACTCACGTCCCCTTCGACGATCGGGACGTTGTCATGACGGTGGAAGAATTTGCCCAAAAGGTCATCCGCTAAGGTCAAACGTCGGCTGGCAGCAGCGCCGGCGGGTGAATTTTTTAGATGGCAGCCAATCGGCCCGTGCCTCCGGCGCGATTCAGTTCCGACGCATGGCTCGAAAGCGTTCCAATTCCTCGCATTGGTTGAATCAACGCCGGTGGAAACTGGCCGTCGGGGAATGGATCGGCCTGGTCCTCGCCTTTCTGGCGATCGTCCTGATCTTTTGCCTCTTTTTTATCCGCCGTCATTCGCTCGAGTATCACCTCGAACACACCTTCACGGTCCGGGATCCGGAGTTCTTCGGATCAGCCCTGGCCCTTTCGGACCCGGTCCCGATTGCGGGCAATAAGATCGAGATGCTGCTTAATGGGGATGAATATTTTCCGGCCATGCTGAAGGCGATCGGGGCCGCCCGGCAAACGGTCAATTTTGCCACCTACATTTTGCATTCGGATGAGGTCGGCCGGCAGTTTCGCGATGCCTTTTGTGAACGGGCCCGCGCCGGTGTCGAAGTCCGCGTTCTTCTGGACGGCATCGGTTCAGGTTGGAGCCTCGACAATTCGGACGTCGAGATGATGAAGAAAGCGGGGTGCAAATTCGCCTACTATCACCCGACCGCCTCGTGGCGAGTCGATCGTACTAATCGGCGATCGCATCGGCGCGTCCTCATTGTGGACGGGAAACTCGCATTCACCGGCTCGGCCGGATTCTCGAAGAAATGGGCCGGCCATGCCCAGGATAAGGACCATTGGCGAGACTCACAGGCGCGCATCGAAGGACCGCTCGTCGCCAAATTCCAGTGGGCTTTCGAAGAACACTGGGTAAAGACCTTTGGCGAAACCCTGAGTGGTGCGGGCAACTTTCCTCCTTTGGCGGAAGCTGGCGACTTGAAGGCCCAGGTCATCGCCTCGCACTCCTTTTCCATGGCGCCCGTCCCCTTGGTCCAGGCGACGGCGTTCGCGGCCGCGGAAAAGCGGATTTGGATTACCAATCCCTATTGCACTCCCACGGACGACCAGGTGGATCTTCTGGTCAAAGCCGTTCAACGCGGCGTCGACGTCCGGCTGCTTCTTCCCGGGATCAACAACGATCAGCCTCTGACCAAGTCCGCCGGCCGCGCCGCCTACGGGCGAATGTTGGAAGGAGGCGTAAAGATTTTTGAATACCAACCGACTATGATCCACGAGAAGGCGATGGTCGTGGACGGGTTGTTTTCGATGTTCGGTTCATCCAATTTCGACGCGCGGTCGTCCGAGATAAACGAAGAACTGGACGTAGTCATCCACGACAAAAACTTTAGCCGCCAGCTGGAAGATATTTTTGAAAAAGATCTGCAACAGTCCCGCGAATACACTCTGCAAGAGTTTAAGAACCGTTCCTGGTGGGAACGCACAAGCGAGTGGCTGATGCTGCCTTTCCGATCGCAGCTTTAGGGGGGGCATCCGGCCACCGAATCTATCCGCGTTGCCCGCGGTAGAAAAAGCGAGGCTCGCAGTTGCCCACGAGCCTCGCATTACTTTCTTGTCGGTTCGGGTTACGGCCCCCGGTCGTAGATTTCCACCAGGCCGATCCCGGTCCCGCCGTTTAACCCCGCCAGCAACACCGTGTAGAATCCGGGCGGCAACGACGCCGCGATCGCCGATTCCAGGTTGTTACTCGGCGCCAATCCGGCCGCCATGATCACGGCCGCTTGCCCCGCGTTATCCTGCCAGTCGTTGTTCGCGAGGATCAGCGTTCCGTTCTCGTCCCGCAGTTCCAACGTCGGATTGGCCAGCACCGCGCTCGCGGGGAAGAACGTCGGCGCCAGGCTCGGCCCTATCCCACGGACCACCACCCGGTCCAGGGAAGCCCCGTTACCCAGCACCATGCCCGCGATGACGATGTTGTCCCCCGTGTCCACGAACGCTCGCGTACTGATGTTCCCCAGTTTTCCGCTCGTCGGACTCAGGTCGTACACTTCCACCAGCGCCACCCCGGAGGTGTTGTTCTTCCCTCTTACTACCGCCGTGTAGGCTCCGGGCGCCAACATCGCGTCGATCGCTGACTCGAGGTCATTAGTCGGGGCTAACCCCGTCGCCTGGATCGCCGCCGCTTGCGTGTCTCTCCAGTTGTCGTTGGTCACCGTCGTAAACCCGCTCGGCCCATGCAGCTCGAGGATCGGATCCGCCAGCGGATCAGTGATCCCGTTATGCGCCAACGATGGCCCGATCGCTCGTACCACCACGTGCTTGCTTCCTGCCCCCGTGATGATGAACCCGCCGATCCCCACCTTGTCGCCCACCTGCACGCGCATCCGCGTCGACAGATTCAACGCTTGCGTTATTCCGCCCGGCGTCGGGGTTGCTGTCGGGGTCGGTGCAATTGTCGCTGTCGCTGTCGGTGTGGCTGTTGCCGTAGCGGTTGCTGTGGCCGTCGCGGTTGCTGTCGGCGTGGCTGTGGCCGACGCAGTGGCTGTCGGGGTCGGGGTCGGAGTTCCTCCGCAGCCACCGTTGATGTTAAACACAATGTGCATGTTCGGGAACCCGATCGCCGACGTGTCTGTCGGCGTCGTTAGGCCACAGCTGGCTGCACTGATGTAGCTCGGGCCCGTTTGCGCCGACGCGTTCGATCCGATGAAGAACGAATGACCCGCCGCCTGTCCATCCGGCGAATTGACTTCCATGATCAATTGCGTCGTCCCTGCTGGCACCACCGCCGCCAGCGGCACGCTCAATACCGTGTTGGTCTGGTCCGCCACGTTCACCGTCGTCGTCGCGATCTGCGTCCGCGTTCCGCCAGGGAAGGTCCCTGTGGTTTGCGTATACAGGCGCACGTTGATCGGTTGGGTCGTTCCTGTCCCCGCCGCATTGGCCGTCTCGATGCCAAAGGAAACC